>CAUJJV010000255.1 GCA_963205375.1 Pseudomonadota bacterium | reverse complement strand
GGTAGCGGCACAGGCTCCAGCGGCACATGAAAATCTTCGCCCAAGTGGAAAAAACTGTTGTCCCAGGGCATTCCAAGATCGATATCGCCCTGGCTGTGTGTGGCCATAGTCATCGGTCGATTGTCCGGCAGTGCGGCGATGACCAGGGGCCGTAGGGTTATCTGTTCAGTTGCGGTCAGGCTGGCTGAATCTGGCGTGTGGCGGTGTCACTAAAAATATAGCGGGTGAGCGCTTCGTCATCCGGTATATCCACCCGGCCAAAGTCCAGTACCACCAGACCGCGTTCGGCCAAAGCGTGCAGAGCCTGGTTGGCGGTCTGGCGTGACACACCCGCCAGAGCGGCCAGATCATCCTGGGACAGATTCAGTTTGCGGGTACGTCCCCAGAACAGCTTGCTCAATGACAGGGCCACACGCTGCTCGGGCGTACGCAGCCGGGCCGATTCGATCAGGGCCATGGCCTGGCTGACGCGCAGGTTGAGCTGACTCACCAGAAACTGGTTGAATTCCAGACTGCTCGCACGCAACCGGTGAAATTCGGCATCGGGCAGACATATCAATTCGGTGTCTCGCAGCGCAACCACGTCGTAGCGCCTGCGCTCGGTGTTGATTGCAGACCCTTCACCAAACCAGTCGCCGCAGGCCGCACACAAAAAGGTCGAAGAACGCCCATTGACCGACTGCGTCTGCAACTTCACCAAACCGGAAAGTACTGCATACCAGCCCTCCACGGGAGAATCTGCCAACAACATCACGTCACCACGCCGGCCGGTGTGGTGCAACAGGCTTCCTGCCACACGCTCCTGGTCGGCAAGCGGCAGGCTCGCAAACCAGGTTTGCGCAGCAAGAAATCGTGCGGTCGGTGAGGCAGTGCCGGGAAACATACGCGGAATTAGGGCCGTATTGCGAAGTCGAAAAAGATGCGATGCACTCGGGTAAATACCTAGAAATTGTAGAGCCGACGACAACCTGTCGCCGGATAGACATTTCTTGCCGGGTTTCCCAGCCGATTTCACAATCGCCCGATGCTCAGGAGCACATGCTGCAGCTCTGCCTGAAATCGCTTCGGTGAAATCACTATCATCAGCGCTGGTAAATAAGGTTAACTGCAGTGGCGCTCTTGAACGCCGCTACGATGGACAGTGAAGACAATTTTTATGAAGGAGATTCCATGCTAGGTTTGATGCAGAGCCATCAGTTGATGATTTCGTCGCTCATTGAATTTGCGGAGCGCCACCATGGCGAGGCTGAAGTGGTTTCCCGCCGGGTCGAAGGCGATATTCACCGTTACACCTACAAGGATGTCGCGGTGCGCTCACGCAAGGTGGCCAACGCGCTGGAGAAACTCAATCTGGCATTCAGCGACCGCGTTGCCACCCTGGCCTGGAACGGCTACCGGCACCTGGAACTGTATTTCGGCGTGAGCGGCAGCGGCAAGGTTTTGCACACCCTCAATCCGCGCCTGCATCCTGACCAGATCGTCTGGATTGCCAACCACGCAGAAGACCAGGTCGTGTGCTTTGACATGACCTTCCTGCCCATCATCAAGGCTGTGCACAGTCGTTGCACCACGGTAAAACACTGGATTGCCCTGTGTGATGCCGACAAGCTGCCATCCGACACTGGCATCCCCGGAGTACAGAGCTACGAAGCATGGATTGGCGCCGCATCGTCGGAGTACACATGGCAGGAGTTCGACGAGAACTCGGCGTCGAGCATGTGCTACACGAGTGGAACCACCGGCAACCCCAAGGCTGCGTTGTACAGCCACCGCTCGACCATGCTGCATGCATTCGCGGGTGCTTTGCCCGATGCGCTCAACATGAGCGCACGGGACGCCGTGCTGCCGGTGGTGCCCATGTTCCACGTGAACGCCTGGGGCCTGCCGTATTCGGCAGCCATGACGGGCGCGAAACTGGTCTTTCCGGGACCGGCCATGGACGGCAAATCCATTTATGACCTGATCGAGAGTGAGAAGGTGAGCTTTGCTGCTGGCGTACCCACGGTGTGGCAAATGATGCTGTCGCACATGCAGGCGGGCAACCTGAAATTCTCTACGCTCAACCGCACGGTGATTGGGGGCTCCGCCTGCCCGCCAGCCATGATTACAGCCTTCAATGACCAATACGGTGTTGAAGTGCTGCACGCATGGGGCATGACCGAGATGTCGCCGCTGGGCACCGTTTGTACGCTGAAAAACAAGCACATCACCATGAGTGCTGAGGAAAAAATGAAGGTCCGCCTCAAGCAGGGTCGTGGAATTTTTGGCGTCGACTTGAAGATCGTCGACGGAGCCGGCGAATCGTTGCCCTGGGATGGAAAAGCCTATGGGGACCTGCTGGTCAAAGGCCCCTGGATCATTAAGGAATACTTCAAGGGGGAGGGCGGTGCGCCGCTGGTGGATGGCTGGTTCCCCACCGGTGACGTGGCGACCATTGATCCTGATGGCTACATGCAGATCACCGACCGCAGCAAGGATGTGATCAAGTCGGGCGGCGAATGGATCAGTTCCATTGATGTGGAAAACATTGCAATGGCACACCCGGCCGTCGCCATGGCCGCTTGCATCGGCATGAAGCATCCCAAATGGGATGAGCGTCCTGTGATCGCAGTGGTCAAAAAGCCGGGGATCGAGGTGACGCGCGAAGAACTGATTGCTTTCTATGAAGGCAAAACCGCCAAGTGGCAAATTCCGGATGACGTGGTTTTTGTGGATGCCATTCCTCTGGGTGCCACCGGAAAAATGCAAAAAATCAAGCTGCGCGAAATGCTGCAGGACTACAAGCTGCCGGGAATTTGAACAAGCGTGCAGTCACATTAGTGATAGCTCTTGGGGGAAACCCTTGCGCTGCAGCGCACAAATACTTGTACGCTACGTCAGCTTCGATTTTTTTAGGAGACAACAGATGAAATTTGCAGTCCAACTCGTTGCGGCAGCCGCCGTTCTTGCATGTGCCCAGGGTGCATTCGCCCAACAGGGTCAAACCGTAAAAATGGTCCGCATTGATGCGCAGACGGGTCTTCTTGGACCAGTAGGGGTCAACCAGCTCAAGAGCTACCAGTTTTTTGCTGAAAAATTCAGCGGTGCAGGCAACCCCGCGGGCGTGAAGTTCGAAGTGACCGGCATTGACAACAAGCTGAGCCCCACAGAAAGCCTGAACGCACTGAAGGCGGCCATCGATGGCGGCGCACGCTACATCCTGCAAGGTAACGGCTCTTCCGTTGCACTGGCACTGTCCGATGCTGTTACCAAACACAATGAGCGCAACCCCGGCAAGGAAGTCCTGTACCTGAATGATTCGGCTGTGGATCCTGATTTGACCAACAGCAAATGCAGCTACTGGCACTTCCGTTTCGACGCAGACACCTCCATGAAAATGGAAGCCATGTCGAGCTTCATGGAAACCCAGAAGGACATCAAAAAGGTTTACATCCTGGGTCAGAACTATTCCCACGGTGTACAGGTTGCCAAGTTCGCCAAGGAAACTCTGGGCCGCAAGCGTCCTGACATCCAGATCGTCGGCGAAGACCTGCACCCACTGGCGCAAGTGCGTGACTTCGCTCCGTATATCGCCAAGATCAAGGCGTCCGGTGCTGACACCGTGATTACCGGCAACTGGGGCTCCGACCTGTCTCTGCTGGTCAAGGCCGCCAATGAAGGCGGCTACACAGGCAAGTTCTTCACGTACTACACCGGTGTGACGGGTACTCCCAGTGCTCTGGGCACCAACGGCACTGGCCGCGTGTACCAGATTGCCTACAACCACTACAACATGGGTGGTCAGATGGACAAGTGGATGACCGAGTTCAAGGCCAAGTACAACGACGACTTCTACACCGGCTCCATCATCCGCATTTACCAGACCCTGGGTGCTGCCATGGCCAAAGCCAAGTCGACCGATCCAGTCAAGGTTGCCGCGGCTCTGGAAGGTATCAAGGTCAGCAGCTTCAATGGTGAAGTGGAAATGCGCAAGACGGATCACCAGCTGCAGCAACCCCTGTACATGACCGTGTGGCAAAAGGCTGACAAGAAATACCCCTACAGCCCCGAGAACACCGGCATGACGCTGGCTCCCCTGAAGGAGTACCCCAACTATGTTTCCAGCACGCCCACCAGCTGCCAGATGAAGCGCCCATCCTGATTCAGGGCGCGGTTTCCAGGAGCCCGAACGCGCACAGCTTCGGGCTCCTTTTATTTGTCTGTGTTAGGAAGGTATTTCGGCAATGGAATTCTTTATCATCTCGATGCTCAATGGCCTGAGTTACGGGCTTCTGCTGTTCATGCTGAGCTCGGGTTTGACGCTGATTTTCAGCATGATGGGCGTACTGAACTTCGCCCACGCTTCGTTTTACATGGTCGGTGCCTACGTTGGATACTCGGCATCCCAGATCGTGGGCTTCTGGCCCGCCCTGGTCATTGCACCGCTGGTGGTGGGGGCTTTGGGTGCCCTGTTTGAGCGCATCGCCTTGCGCAAGGTCCACAAATTCGGGCACGTTCCCGAGTTGCTGGTGACATTTGGGCTTTCCTATGTGCTGCTGGAGCTGGTCCAGCTGATTTGGGGCCGTCTTGCGCTGGAATTCCGTCCACCGGAAATTCTGCAGGGTCCCGCCTTTACCCTGATCAACCATTCCATTAATGGACTCAGTGTCCTGTGGGGCGTAGCACCCGCAGAAATGTGCAGCGCCGCGGATGCTGCGGTACGCGTGGTGTGCTCCCCGTTTCCCGCGACCCGTGGTTTCATGATGCTGGTGGCATTGGTGATGCTGGGGTCGGTATGGCTGTTGCTGACGCGCACCCGCATCGGCCTGGTCATTCAGGCCGCTCTGACCCATCCGCACATGGTGGAATCGCTCGGGCACAACGTCCCCATGGTCTTCATGATGGTGTTCGGTGCAGGCGCTGCGCTCGCAGGCCTTGCTGGCGTCATTGGCGGAAGCACATTCCTGACCGAGCCCGCGATGGCTGCGACGGTCGGTTCCATCATCTTCGTGGTGGTGGTGGTGGGAGGCATGGGTTCGCTGTCCGGTGCCTTCCTGGCATCGATCCTGATCGGCGTGATCCAGACTTTTGCGATTGCGTTTGACTATTCCGTGATGTCGCTGGCGCAGCAGATGGGCGTGCCACTCAGCGCGGGCGCCAGCAGTAACTCGTTGGTGAAGCTCACGCTGTCGCAGATCGCCCCAATCCTGCCCTACCTTTTCCTTGTTCTTATTCTGATCTTCCGGCCCAAGGGCCTGCTTGGTACCCGGGAAGGTTAATCCATGAAAAATTTCTACGAATTCAAGCCCATGAATGTGGGGCGACTGGTGATCTGGACGCTGTTTGCAGTGCCGCTCCTGCTGGCTCCGCTGGTTTTCAAGAGTGGACTCTCGATTACGGTCCTGTCGCAGATGGGCATTGCCATCATTGCCTGTCTGTCCTACAACATGCTGTTGGGGCAGGGCGGCATGCTGAGTTTCGGTCACGCGGTGTACACGGGGCTGGGGTCATACCTTGCCATCCATGCGCTCAATGCCATTGCAGACGGTTCGTTGCCCATTCCGGTCTCCACCGTACCGCTGGTGGGTGGTCTTGCCGGCATGGGTTTTGCCGTCCTGTTCGGCTACGTGACCACACGCAAATCCAGCACCACTTTTGCCATGATTACCATGGGTCTGGCCGAGCTGGTATTTGCCATGTCCCTGATGATTCCCGAATTCTTCGGGGGTGAGGGCGGCGTTTCAGGCAACCGGGTGACAGGGCAGCCGTTTATGGGCATCACCTTTGGACCACCATTGCAGGTGTACTACCTGATTGCGGTGTACACCTTTGTCTGCGTGGCCCTGATGTTCGCATTCACCGGTACCCCGCTGGGGCGCATGCTCAACGCGGTGCGGGACAACCCGGAGCGGGTGGAGTTCATCGGCTACAACCCGCAGCGCATCCGTTACACCGCATTCATCATCGCGGGCTTCTTCGCTGGTATTTCCGGTGGTCTGGCAGCGCTGAACTTTGAAATTGTGACTGCCGAAGTGGTGGGCGCCGCCCGTTCAGGTGCGTACCTGCTGTTTACCTTCCTGGGTGGCGCTACGTTCTTCTTCGGGCCCATCATCGGCGCCATTCTGATGGTGCTGGCGTTTGTGCTGCTCAGCGAGTTCACCAAAGCCTGGCTGCTGTATCTGGGTCTGGTGTTCCTTTTCATGGTCATGTACGCCCCCGGTGGTATTGCCAGTCTGTTCATGATGAACCTGCGGGTCGCCAAATTCGGCCACCTCAAGTCTTTGTGGGTCAGCTACCTCGGCCTGGCTGGCACGGCCTGTGTGGCGCTGACCGGCGCAGCTGTCATGGTGGAGATGATTTACCACCGCCAGATGGATTCCGCGATGGGGTCCGAGCTGCACTTCATGGGCTTAGCTCTGGATGCGGCCGGTGCAAGCAGCTGGTTTGGAGCATTCTTCGTACTGGCGACCGGTTTGGGATTATTTGAACTGTGCAGGCGGCAATTCGTGGAGCAATGGGGCCATATCCAGGAAGACATCGAGAAACAGATCCAGCGTCAGGAGGCCCTATGAGCAACACACATGCAACCGGCACGCCCCATGCTCTGGAACTGCGCAACCTGCGCAAGAGCTTCGGCAAATCGGAGATCATCCGGGGTGTCAATCTGGCTGTGCAACCCGGTGAACGGGTGGCCATCATCGGGCCCAATGGAGCCGGTAAATCCACGCTGTTCAACCTGATCAGTGGTCGTTTTGAAGCCAGCAGTGGCGAAGTTCTGCTGCATGGACACAACATCACCGGAAAGCGGCCTTTCGAAATCAACCGGATGGGGCTGTCACGCAGCTTCCAGATCACCAATATCTTCCCCAAGCTCAGCGTGTTTGAAAACCTGCGCTGCAGCGTGCTGTGGAGCCTGGGCTACCGGTACACGTTCCTGAAGTTTCTGGCCAATCTGGACGATGCCAACGCGCGGGCCGAGGAGCTGATGCACATGATCAAGCTCGACCGCAAGCATGATGTGCTCGCCATGAACCTCACCTACGCCGAACAGCGTGCACTCGAAATCGGCATCACCATCGGTGGTGGCGCCAGCGTCATCTTGCTGGACGAACCCACTGCCGGCATGAGCAAGAGTGAAACCACCCGCTTTATCTCCCTGATCAAGGAAGTCACGGAGGGCAAAACACTGCTGACGGTCGAGCACGACATGGGTGTGGTCTTCGGCCTAGCTGACAAGATTGCCGTGGTGGTCTATGGCGAGGTTCTCGCATTTGATACCCCGGACGCCGTCCGCGCCAACCCCCGCGTGCAAGAGGCCTACCTGGGCTCTGCGGTTGCCGACGCACAGGCTGGAGGACATTGACTATGTTGAATATCACGAATTTGCACGCGTTTTACGGAAAGAGCCACGTTCTGCATGGTGTGGACATGCGGGTGGGAACCGGAGAAATCGTATCGCTGCTGGGTCGCAATGGCTCGGGCCGCTCCACTACGGCCAAAGCCATCATGGGCTTGGTGGACTGCAATGGTTCCATGCTGTGGCAGGGCAAGGAGATGCAGGGTAGTGAGGCCTACGAGGTCGCCCACCTGGGCATTGGGTACGTACCCGAGAACCGCGACATTTTCCCCAAGCTGACCGTATACCAGAACCTGTTGCTGGGCCAGAAGCGTGGAAAGAAGAATCCCCGCTGGTCCTTCGAAGACATGTACCGCATGTTCCCGCGCCTCAAGGAGCGCGAGCACACCGAAGCTGGCGTGCTCTCCGGTGGCGAGCAGCAGATGCTGACGCTGTGCCGCACATTGATGGGCGACCCTGACCTCATCATCATCGACGAACCCACTGAGGGCCTGGCGCCCAAGATTGTGGAGCTGGTGGCGGAATACCTGAAGGAACTGCGCAAGCGCGGTATCTCGGTGCTGCTGATCGAACAGAAGCTGACCATCGCCATGCAGATCTCCGACCGCTGCCTGGTCATGGGGCACGGCAGCATCGTGTTTGAAGGAACACCTGACGAACTGCGTGCCAACACCACCATCCGCAAGGAGTGGCTGGAGGTCTAGTTTTGTCCCAACGGTGACAAAGCCCTCCCACAGCCTCCAGAATCCCTTTTACAATTAAAAACGAACGATCGTTCTATTTTTCAACATCGAGGAATGCAAGCATGACCGCGCAATACCAAGTACATGGCGACATCGCCGTAATCACGCTGAACAACCCGCCTGTCAATGGTCTGGGACACGCAACCCGCCTGGGCATCACCGACGGCATGGCCAAGGCCAACGCCGACAAAGCCGTGAAAGCCATTGTGCTGACCGGTGCCGGTGGTGCTTTCTCCGGTGGCGCTGACATCAAGGAATTTGGCTCCCCCAAGGCGCTGCAGGAACCCAATCTGCTGAGCGTCATTGGCGTGATCGAGAATTCTTCCAAGCCCGTCGTAGCGGCCATCCACACCGTCGCCATGGGCGGCGGTCTGGAACTGGCGCTGGGTTGCCACTACCGTATTGCTGCGCCTGGCGCCAGCATTGCTTTGCCCGAAGTGAAACTCGGCCTGATCCCCGGTGCTGGCGGTACGCAGCGCCTGCCACGCGTCCTCGGCGTGGAACCCGCACTGAACATCATGGTCAGCGGCGAACCCATCAAGAGCGAAATGCTCGCCATGCTGCCCGGCCAGAAGCTGTTCGACAAGATGGCCGCGTCAGCTGAAGCACTGCCGGAAGAGGCCTTGGCATTTGCGCGTTCGGTGGCGGATGCTCGCCCTCTGCCGCGCGTGCGTGACCTCCCATGCAAGCACCCCTTGGGTGATGCCTACTTCCAGTTTGCCCGCAATATGGTCAAGGGCATGTCCAAAAACTTCCCGGCGCCGGTCAAGTGCGTGGATGTCGTGGAAGCAGCAACCAAGAAGAAGTTTGACGACGGCATGGCTGTGGAGCGCGAAGTCTTCATCAACCTGATGATGACGCCTGAAAGCAAGTCGCTGCGTCACCTCTTTGTGTCCGAGCGTGCAGCATCAAAAATCCCCGATGTCCCCGCAGATACTGCGCAGCGCGCTATCAATTCAATAGCAGTTATCGGTGCCGGCACCATGGGTGGCGGTATTGCCATGAACTTCCTCAATGCCGGCATCCCCGTGAAGATGCTGGAAATGAAGCAGGATGCACTGGACCGTGGCGTAGCCACCATCCGCAAGAACTACGAAGCCCAGGTCAAGAAGGGCAAGCTCAAGCAGGACAAGTACGACCAGCGCATGGCTCTGCTGACCACCACACTGAGCTACGACGATCTGAACGGCACCGACCTGGTGATTGAAGCCGTGTTTGAAGAAATCGGCGTCAAGGAAGCCGTGTTCAAGGAACTCGACCGCGTGATGAAGCCCGGTGCCATCCTGGCCTCCAACACCTCCACTCTGGACGTGAACAAGATTGCCTCCTTCACCAAGCGTCCAGAAGACGTGGTGGGCCTGCATTTCTTCAGCCCGGCCAACGTGATGAAACTACTGGAAGTCGTGCGTGGTGCCAAGACCTCCAAGGAAGTCATGGCCACCGTCATGACTATTGCCAAGAAGATCAAGAAGACTGCTGTGGTTTCTGGTGTCTGCGATGGCTTCATCGGCAACCGCATGATCGAACAATATGGTCGCCAGGGTGGTTTCCTGCTGGACGAAGGCTGCACGCCCGCCCAGGTGGACAAAGCCATGGAGAAGTTCGGTATGGCCATGGGCCCATTCCGCATGGGCGATCTGGCCGGAAACGACATTGGCTGGGCCATTCGCAAGCGCCGTTACCAGGAAAAGCCCGACATGAAGTACAGCAAGACCGCTGACCTGTTGTGCGAAAAAGGCCGTTTTGGCCAGAAGACCGGCGCTGGCTGGTATGACTATGTTCCCGGCAAGCGCGACGCCATCCCTAACGCCGAAGTCGTCACCATGATCGAAGAGCACCGCAAGTCGCTCGGCATCACGCCTCGCAAGATTTCTGACGAAGAAATTGTGCAGCGTCTGGTGTTCAGCCTGGTCAACGAAGCGGCCCACATTCTGGAAGAGGGCATTGCCAACAAGGCCAGCGATATCGACATCGTCTACATCTTTGGTTATGGCTTCCCCGTGTACCGCGGTGGCCCGATGAACTACGCCGACCAGGTTGGCCTGTTCAATGTGGTGCAAGCCATGAACCGCTTTGCCCAAAACCCGCTGGACGACGCCAAATTCTGGCAGCCCGCTCCGCTGCTGGCACGCCTGGCCGCTGAAGGCAAGTCTTTCAACTAATTCGAGGAATCACCAACATGACTTCAGCACTGATCGTATCTACTGCACGTACCCCCCTGACCAAGAGCTGGAAGGGCGCATTCAACATGACCCACGGAGCCACACTGGGTGGCCACGCGGTCGAGCACGCCATCAAGCGCGCCGGCATTGACGCTGGTGAGGTGGACGATGTCCTCATGGGTTGTGCCAATCCCGAGGGTGCCACGGGTGCCAACATTGCACGCCAGGTCGCCCTGCGGGCCGGTTGCCCGGTGACTGTGTCCGGCATGACCATCAACCGTTTCTGTTCGTCTGGTCTGCAAACCATTGCCATGGCCGCGCAACGCATCATCGCCAATGAAGGCGATGTGTACGTCGCTGGTGGTGTCGAGTCCATCTCCTGCGTCCAGCAGGAAATGAACACGCACATGCTGGCAGATCCCTGGCTGGCCAAAAACAAGCCCGAGATCTACTGGAACATGCTGCAAACCGCGGAAAACGTGGCCAAGCGTTACAACATTGGCCGTGAAGCCATGGACCAGTACGGTGCAGCCAGCCAGCAACGTGCCGCTGCAGCGCTGGCCGCAGGCCTGTTCAAGGACGAAATTGCCCCAATTACCGTCACGATGGGTGTGGCTGACAAGGTCATGGGCCTGACCACCAAGCAGGTCACCGTGAGCGATGACGAAGGCATCCGCGCCGGAACCACGTACGAAGGCATCAAGGACCTGCGTTCCGCCATGCCCGGTGGCCTGGTGTCTGCCGGCAATGCCAGCCAGTTCTCGGATGGCGGAGGTGCAGTGGTTGTGATGAACGAAAAGCTGGTCGAACAAAAGGGCCTGAAGCCCCTGGGCCGTTTCCTCGGCTTTGCCGTGGCCGGTTGCGAACCCGACGAGATGGGCATTGGCCCGGTCTTCGCCATCCCCAAGGTACTCAAGCGCCTCGGCCTGAATGTCAGCGACATTGATCTGTGGGAACTCAACGAAGCTTTCGCCGTGCAAGTACTGTACTGCCGCGACAAGTTGGGCATCCCCGCCGACAAGCTCAACGTCAATGGTGGCGCTATCGCCGTGGGCCACCCCTATGGCGTGAGCGGCCAGCGTCTGACCGGCCATGCCCTCATCGAAGGCAAGCGCCGTGGTGCCAAGCGCGTGTGC
>CAUJJV010000254.1 GCA_963205375.1 Pseudomonadota bacterium | reverse complement strand
CGTACGCAGGGCCGGGCAATGGTCGCGTGCAGTCTGCACGCCGTCGAGCGTGGCCACATCGCACAGGGCGACCACGGCTTCGCTGTCCTGCAAGCGATATTCCAGTGCTTCCGGCCCAAACAGCAGCGACAGCGGCATCGCCACCGCGCCCATCTGCAGCACGGCCATGTAAGCCACGGCTGTCTCAAAACACTGCGGCATAACGATGGCCACGCGGTCACCGCGCTGCACGCCCAGATCGGACAGCACGTTGGACAAGCGGTTGGCTTGGGCTTGCAGGTCGGCATAGGTATGAAAATGGCCTCCCCCCCCCGCCGCATAAGTGTGGACTGCTACTCTTTTGCTAGCATCCGGCAGCGCAGCCCAGCGATTGCTGCAGACCTGCGCCATGTTGAAATGTTCGGGTACCTCCCAGCCAAAGCGCGCATGGAGGCGGGCATAGGCCTCGGGCAACCGGGTGTGGAATGGGGATTTTTTGTCGCTGGCTTGACTGACGGGCACGGAAAGCCTCCTTATGATTCCCCGAATGTACCAAGCCAAACGCCACTTTCGCAGCGAATACGTCCCCATCCGCAACCTCCAATACCACGTGCAGATCTGGGGCGAACCCGCGCCCGGCAAGACTCCGCTGGTGATGGTGCACGGCTGGATGGACGTGGCTGCCTCCTACCAGTTTGTAGTCGACGCCTTCAGCCAGGACCACTACGTCATTGCCCCCGACTGGCGCGGCTATGGCAAAACGCCCTCGGGCGGCGCCGACAACTTCTGGTTCCCTGACTACCTGGCCGACCTCGATTTCCTGCTGGACCACTATGCCCCCGCCACCCCGGTCAACCTCGTGGGCCACAGCATGGGCGGCAATATCGTCATGCTGTACGCCGGCGTGCGCCCCGAGCGCATCCGCCGCCTGGTCAATCTGGAAGGCTTTGGCATGCCCGCCACCAAACCCTCGCAGGCACCCGGCCGTTACGCCAAGTGGATGGATGAACTCAAGTCCCTGCACAAGGGGGAAATGGCCCTGCGCTCGTATGACATGGTCAGCGGCGTGGCCCAGCGCCTGCGCAAGACCAACCCGCGCCTGACCGAGGACAAGGCCGAATGGCTGGCGCGCCACTGGGCTGCCGAAGGCATTGACGGCAGCTGGAGCATCCTGGGTGACCCGGCGCACAAGATCACCAACGCCAACCTGTACAAGGTGGACGAAGTGCTGGAACTCTACCAACGCATCAGCATGCCGCTGCTGGCCGTGGAGGCATCCGACAACAGCCTGGATATGTGGTGGAACGGCAAGTACACCTTGCCCGAGTACCACGAGCGCCTGAAATCCGTGCCCCAGGTGGAGATAGCCCGGATTGAGGACGCCGGCCACATGATGCACCACGACCAGCCGGCCGCACTGGCGGCCCTGATCGAGCGCTTTATTGCCTGATCTGGCGTACGGACCGTTGCACCGAAGCGTGGTAATGTTCTGCGGATAGCCTGCCGATCGCAGATTTTGGGAGTTCTATGCCAGTTCGCATCCGCCACGCCTCCGTCCTGACCGCCACCCTGCCCCTGTTCGCCCTCTGCGGCGGCGGTGCCCTTGCGCAGACTCAGGTGGTCAAGCCATCGGTGGCACAGTACTGGATGGACATCGCCACGGTGTCGATGGCCGGCATGGACGACATGCCCGCCATGGGCGGCGGCTCCAGCTTTGGCGCCACCAAGGGCATGTCACCAGGGCGCTGGCTGGACATTGCCGTGGCAACCCAGCGAAAACCCGAAGGCGCGCAAGCCATCCAGGCCATTCCACCAGCCCAGTCCATGGGCGGCAGTCTGACGCTGTTGCCGGTGGAGGCATCCGCCTCCCAGCCTGCCACCGGTGCCAAAGAGACCTACGATGTACCGGAGGCGCCCAAAGGCCGCATCCTGCTGTACTGGGGCTGTGGCGACACTATCCGTGCGGGCCAGCCCCAGGTGCTGGACTATTCCACCGGGGGCGCAGAGCAATACGCCAAATTCATGACCGGCCGCGGCGCACGCCAGCGCGGCGCCAGTGCCACCCCGGGCAACGCCACCTGGCCCAACACGACCCACCGGCAAAGTGTTCCCAAAAATGCATCGCTGGTGGGCAAACATGCCGTCGTGGGTGAGGGCCTGCCAGGGAGCCTGCGGTTTGAGATTTCCGCAGCGCAGGACATCATGCCCCCGCTGGCCCTGGCCGCCAGCGGCGGTGGCAGCAACGCCACCACCGTCCGCTGGAACGCCATTGGCAACGCCAGGGCCTACTTTCTCAACGCCATGGGCGGCAGCGGGCAGGACATGGTGGTCTGGAGTTCGTCCGAAGTGCCCGAGCCCGGCTGGGGCCTGATGGACTATGTGGGCAACACCCACTTGGACAGGTGGCTGGCCGAGAAAGTGCTGCTGGGTGCCAGCCAGACGCAGTGCGCCATTCCTGCCGGCATCTTTGCCAAAGCCGATGGCGCCATGGTGCAGGGCATCGCCTACGGGCAGGACCTGCATCTGGTACACCCGAGTCGCCCCACCGACCGCCGCGTGGCCTGGGAACCGGAATGGACCGCACAGATCCGCGTCAAATCGCAGTCCATGCTGCCGCTGGACCAGGGGGGTGAAGCCACCAAAATGGAGCCTCAAAAGCCGATGATGCCCGCCATTCCGGGCCTGCCCAACATCGGCGGCGCGCTCAAAGGGCTGTTTGGCCGCTGAATGGTGGGCCCGGCATGAGAAAATCGTGGTTTACCCCATACACACGAGCACACCATGATCGAAGCAGAACGCGTTAACCTCATCGGCACCACCCTGGCAGACCTGAGCGCCAGAACCCTTGAGTTACGGGGGTATCTTTGACTACGATGCCAAATCGGAACGCCTGAGAACCGTCAACGCATCGCTCGAAGATCCCACCGTCTGGAACGACCCCAAGCGGGCCCAGGAACTCGGCAAAGAGAAAAAGCTGCTGGACGGTGTCGTCCTGACGCTCAACACGCTGGAGCGTGAACTCGCCGACAACACCGAACTGTTCGAGATGAGCAAGGAAGACGGCGACGAGGCGGGCCTCATCACCATCGAGGGCGAAACCGAGAAGCTGGCCGCCATCATCAAGGACCTGGAATTCCGCCGGATGTTCAACAACCCGGCCGATCCCTTGCCCTGCTTCCTGGACATCCAGGCCGGCGCAGGCGGTACCGAGGCCTGCGACTGGGCCAGCATGCTGCTGCGCCAGTACCTCAAATACGCCGAGCGCAAGGGCTTCAAGACCACGATTGAAGACGAAACCGCGGGCGACACCGCCGGCATCAAGGGTGCCACCATCAAGATCGAAGGCGAATACGCCTTTGGCCTGCTGCGCACCGAGACCGGTGTACACCGCCTGGTGCGCAAGAGTCCGTTCGATTCGTCCGGCGGCCGTCACACCTCGTTCGCGTCAGTGTTTGTCTACCCCGAGATCGATGACTCGATCGAGATCGACATCAACCCCAGCGATGTGCGCACCGACACCTTCCGCGCATCGGGCGCCGGCGGCCAGCACATCAACAAGACCGACTCAGCCGTGCGCCTGACGCACATCCCCACCGGCATCGTGGTGCAGTGCCAGGACGGACGCAGCCAGCACAGCAACCGCGACGTCGCCTGGAAGCGTCTGCGTTCGCGCCTGTACGACCACGAGATGCGCAAGCGCCAGGCCGAGCAGCAGAAGCTGGAAGACTCCAAGACCGATGTGGGCTGGGGCCACCAGATTCGCTCCTATGTGCTGGACAACAGCCGCATCAAGGACCTGCGCACCAACGTTGAAGTCTCTGCCACCCAGAAGGTGCTGGACGGCGACCTGGACGTTTTCATCGAAGCCTCGCTCAAGCAAGGGGTGTGATGACTGCCACTCTGCGCATGCAGCCGGTCAAGGCATTGATTTTCGATATGGATGGCACCATCGTCGATTCCATGCCGCACCACACGGTGACCTGGCTGGACTTTGCCAAAAAGCATGGCCTGTCGTTGGACGTCGATGACATGATGCGTCGCACCACCGGCCGTACCGGCGTGGAGTGTGTGCGTCTGCTGATGGACGAGCCCGACATGCCCGAAGCATTGGCCTGGGAACTGGTGCATGAAAAAGAGCAGCTGTACCGCGACCTGTTTGGCCCCATCTTCAAGGAAGTGACCGGCTTTGGCGCTTTTTACAAAGCGGTTCGCGCACGCGGGCTCAAGGTCGGTCTGGGCACTGCGGGGGACATCCACAACGTGGAGTTTGTGTTGAACCACCTGCATCTGGTCCCGCCGCCCGACGCGATTGCGCGTGGCGACGAAGGCCTGACCGGCAAGCCCACGCCCGCCATTTTTCTGGCAGCGGCCCAGCGCATCGGCATGGCACCGGAACATTGCATCGTGTTTGAAGATGCCCCGTTTGGCATCGAGGCCGCGCGCCGCGCCGGCATGCGCGCCGTGGCTATCTGTACCGGCCACAGTGCCGAGGAACTGGCGGGCCCGCATGTGGTGGCCAGCGCCCGCGACTACAACGAATTGTTTGAATCTAATTTTCTGGAGAGTCTGCATGTTGCAACTGCGTGATGACAATGGCCCGGGCATGGTGATCCACCGTGCGGCCTACACAGCCCCGGCGTACTGGATAGACACCGTCGATCTGAGCTTCGACCTGGACCCCGCCAAGACCCGCGTGCTCAACAAGATGACGCTGCGCCGCAACCCCGACGTGGCGGCCCAGCCCCTGCGCCTGGACGGCGAGGAGCTGAACCTGGCGCGCGTGCTGGTCAACGGCCAGGGCACCAGTTTCAAGATGGACGGCAACCAACTGGTGCTGGAAAATCTGCCCGAGGGCACCGAGCCTTTCGCGCTGGAAATCTTCACGACCTGCGCGCCGGTCAAGAACACCAAGCTCATGGGCCTGTACGTGAGCAACGAATCGTTCTTCACGCAGTGCGAGGCCGAGGGTTTCCGCCGCATCACCTACTTCCTGGATCGCCCGGATGTGATGGCCATGTACACGGTGACCCTGCGCGCTGACAAGGCCAAGTACCCGGTGTTACTGTCCAACGGCAACCTGGTGGACAGTGGCGCCCTGGAAGACGGCCGCCACTTCGCCAAGTGGGTGGACCCGCACAAGAAGCCCAGCTACCTGTTCGCCCTGGTGGCCGGCCAGCTGGTAGCGCGCGAGCAGCGCATCACCAGCCGCGCGGGCAAAGACCACCTGCTGCAGGTGTATGTGCGCCCCGGCGATCTGGACAAGACCGAACACGCGATGAATTCACTCATGGCCAGTGTGGCCTGGGACGAAGCGCGCTTTGGCCTGCCGCTGGACCTGGAACGCTTCATGATCGTTGCTACCAGCGACTTCAACATGGGCGCCATGGAGAACAAGGGCCTGAACATCTTCAACACCAAGTACGTGCTGGCCAACCAGGCCACCGCGACCGATGTGGACTACAGCAACCTCGAAAGCGTGGTGGGCCACGAGTATTTCCACAACTGGACCGGCAATCGCATTACTTGCCGCGACTGGTTCCAGCTGTCGCTCAAGGAAGGCCTGACCGTCTTCCGCGACCAGGAATTCAGCCAGGACCTGTGCTTTGACGCATCGGCCCGTGCGGTCAAACGCATCGAAGACGTGCGCGTGCTGCGCACCGCCCAGTTCCCAGAAGATGCCGGCCCCATGGCCCACCCGGTGCGGCCCGACAGCTACATCGAGATCAACAACTTCTACACCGTCACCATCTACGAAAAAGGTGCCGAGGTAGTGCGCATGATGCAGACCCTCACCTCGCGCGAGGGCTTTGCCAAGGGCATGAAGCTGTATTTCGAACGCTTCGATGGCCAGGCCGTGACCTGCGACGACTTTGCACAATCCATTGCCGACGCCAACCCCGAGTCCCCGCTGGCCCAACTGCTGCCCCAGTTCAAGCGCTGGTATAGCCAGGCCGGCACACCGCGCCTGTCCGCCCGCGGCGAGTACAACCTTGACGCCCGCACCTACACCCTGCACTTTGCGCAGAGTTGCTCGCCCACACCGGGCCAGGACGCCAAAGAGCCCTTCGTCATCCCGGTCAGCCTGGGCCTGGTAGGCAGCGTCAGCGGCAAGGCCGTGGCGCCCACGCAGTTGTTTGTGTTGTCGCAGGCGTCCGACTCCGTCACGTTCAACAACGTGGATGAAGAGCCCGTGCCTTCCATCCTGCGCGGCTTCTCGGCGCCCGTGGTGCTGGACTTTGACTACAGCGACGCCCAGCTGCTCACCCTGCTGGCCTCGGACGCCGACCCGTTCAACCAGTGGGAAGCTGGCCAGCGCCTGGCGCTGCGCAGCGCTATCAATTCAATAGCTGGTGACGCACATTCCACGGGGGCTAAACCCCTGAACGATGCATATATTGCAGCCATGCGCAGTGTGTTGCGCCACCCCACGCTGGATGCAGCGTTCAAGGAGCTGGTGCTCACGCTGCCGTCGGAGACCTACATTGCCGAGCAGCTCGACGTGGTGGACCCGCAGCGCATCCACACCGTGCGCGAAGCCATGCGCCTGCAGATGGCGACCGCCCTGCAGGCCGACTGGGAATGGGCGTTTGCCGTGCACCAGGACAACGGTGGCTACCGGCCCGACGCGGTGTCCTCCGGACGCAGGGCACTGGCTGGCATGGCGCTGAACTTCCTGTGCCTGTCCGCCACGCAGTCCGGCGACACCGTGTGGCCCGGCAAGACACTGCAGCGCTTCAAGGACGCCAGTAACATGACCGACCGCTTCAACGCCCTGCAGGCGCTGGTCAGCAGCGGTCACCCGCTGGCCACACCCGCACTGGCACGCTTTCACCAGCTGTTCAAGGACGAGGCGCTGGTGCTGGACAAATGGTTTGCCCTGCAGGCCGGTGCACCCGACCGTGGCGGCCAGGTGCTGCCTGCCGTGCGCCAGCTCATGGCCCACCCGGACTTCCACATCAAGAACCCCAACCGCGCGCGCAGCGTCATCTTCAGCTACTGCAGCGCCAACCCCGGCGGCTTCCACCGCACGGACGCGGCAGGCTATGTGTTCTGGGCCGAGCGCGTGATCGAACTCGACGCCATCAACCCGCAGGTGGCCGCACGGCTAGCCCGCGCGATGGACCGCTGGAAGCGTCTGGCCGAGCCGTACCGCAGCGCCGCACGCGAGGCCCTGGCCCGCGTGGCTGCCAAGACCGACCTGAGCAACGACGTGCGCGAGGTGATTGACCGCGCGCTGGCCGACTGAAATGGCCCCCACGTTCCCCCACTGCGTGTGGGTCACTGCCCCCCAAAAGGGGCCGCATTTTCCCTTGGGGCGGCCCTGCGGGAAAACGTCTTATCTTTACTAAAAATAGGAAAAAGCATGGCAAAGAAAATTTCCCTCACCCGCTACCTGGTCGAACAGCAGCGCCAGGAAGGCCATATTCCCTCGCAACTGCGCCTGCTGCTGGAAGTGGTGGCACGCGCCTGCAAGAGCATCAGCCAGGCCGTGAACAAAGGCGACCTGGGCGATGTGATGGGCACGGCCGATAGCGAGAACGTGCAGGGCGAGATCCAGAAAAAGCTCGACATCATTGCCAACGAAGTGCTCATCGAAGCCAATGAATGGGGTGGCCACCTGGCCGGCATGGCCAGCGAGGAAATGGAAGGCATCTACGTGGTGCCCAACCGCTACCCGCAAGGTGAATACCTGCTGATGTTCGATCCGCTGGATGGATCCAGCAACATCGATGTGAACGTGAGCATCGGCACCATCTTCAGCGTGCTGCGCATGCCCGAAGACGACCGCGGTGTGGACGAAGGCGACTTCCTGCAGGCCGGCGCCAAACAGGTGGCCGC
>CAUJJV010000253.1 GCA_963205375.1 Pseudomonadota bacterium | reverse complement strand
TCGACCAGCGCCCGCAAGGCCTTGGGGTCGGTCACGGTGTAGGCGGTCAGGCGTGGCAAAGCGTGGGTCTTGAGCCACTGGCCCAGTTCAGTGCGGGTCTTGGCCGCCAGCAGCACTCGCCCCGTAGACGTGGCGTGTGCCGGCAAGCGCGCACCGAGGTGCAGGCCATAGGCCAGCACCTGGGCCGACCCCACCGACGAACTGCGCAGATCGTTGCCACTGCGTGCCACGATGACCACTTCATCCCCATCGAGCACCACGGCGGAAAACGACTCCTGCGTCTGGATCGCCAGACGGTACAGGGTGGGCTGCAACACGCGCGGCAAACGGGCCGACGACAGGTAGGTTCCCGAAAACCGCAGCACCTTGCTGGAGAGCCAGAAATAGCTACCGTCCGATTCCAGATAGCCCAGGTACGCCAGCGTCAGCAGATGCCGTCGGGCGGCAGCGCGGGTGATACCGGCACGCTGGGCCGCCAAGGTGGCATTGAGGCGTTGGCGCTCGGTGTCAAAACTCTCCAGTACGGCCATGCCCTTGGCCAGGCCGGCAATCAGATCCGCGTGGGCGATGGTGGGTTTCAAGGTTTCAAGTCTCCTGCATTTGCGCGATCATCGCGCAGTCACGCCGATGATCGCACAAACTCATAGCCCGGTGGCTAGCGCCCATGCGCGCTGCGTCCTAAGCTAGTGCCATTCACTTCAAACAAGGAGATATTCGTGAAAACCAGCGTCTGCATCATTGGCGGTGGCCCCTCGGGCCTCATGCTGTCCCAGCTCCTGCACCTCAAGGGCATTGACACCATTGTTCTGGAGCGCCAAAGCCGTGAGTACGTGCTGAGCCGTATCCGTGCCGGTGTGCTGGAACATGGCTTTGCCAAGCTGATGCGCGAAGCCCAATGCGGCGAACGCATGGACCGGGAAGGTGAAATCCACGACGGCTTCATCATCGCCCACGACGGCAAGCAAAGCCGCGTCGATCTGCACAAGTACAGCGGTGGCAGCTCGGTGGTGGTGTACGGTCAGACCGAACTCACCCGCGACCTGTACGAAGCGCGCGACAAAATGAATGGCGTGGTTATCCACAACGCCGAGGACGTGCAGCCCCACGACCTGAAATCCGCCAACCCGTATGTGACCTACCGCAACGGTGATGATGTGGTGCGCATCGATTGCGACTACGTCATCGGCGCCGACGGCTTCCACGGTGTCAGCCGCAAGTCCATTCCGCGCGATGTGCTCAAGGAGTACGAGAAGGTCTATCCCTTCGGCTGGCTAGGTGTCCTTTCGCGCACCAAGCCGGTGTCGCCCGAACTCATCTACGCCAAACACGAGCGGGGCTTCGCACTGTGCTCGCTGCGTTCACAGGTGTTGAGCCGCTACTACATCCAGGTACCGCTGAGTGACTCGGTGGAAGACTGGTCCGACGACAAGTTTTGGGAAGAACTCAAGTGCCGCCTGCCGGCTGATGTGGCCGCGCGCCTGATCACCGGCCCGTCCATCGAAAAATCCATCGCCCCCCTGCGCTCTTTTGTGGCCGAGCCCATGCGCTACGGCAATATGTTCCTGGCGGGCGATGCGGCCCACATCGTGCCTCCGACTGGTGCACGCGGACTCAACAGCGCCGCATCGGACATCTACTACCTGTACCACGCCATGGTGGCGCACTACAAGAATGGCGACGACTCTGGCCTGGACAACTACTCGGCCAAGGCGCTGGCCCGCGTCTGGAAGGCCCAGCGCTTCTCCTGGTGGATGACAACCACGCTGCACACTTTCCCGGACAACATGAGCTACGACCAGAAGCTGCAGCAGACGGAGCTGGAATACCTGTTCTCCTCAGAAAAGGCCCAGGGGGCACTGGCAGAGAACTACGTCGGGCTGCCGTTCTGACCGATTAGCACCGGGACCCCAAAACAACAAAGCGGCCTACGGGCCGCTTTGTTGTTTTGCTATGTTTCTTTGTCTATTCGGATTAGGCCTGCGCCGCCTTGTCTTCGTCCGGCCAGTCACGGATGTAGGCCTTGAGCATCTTGTTCTCGAAATTCTGGCTCTCCACCACGGTCTTGGCCACGTCGTAGAAACTCACCACCCCCATCAGCATGCGGTTGTTGATCACCGGCATGTAGCGGGCATGGCGGTCCAGCATCATGCGGCGCACTTCGTCGATATCGGTTTCCATGGTGCAGATCAGCGGGCCGTTGTCCATGGCGCGGTACACCGTGGTGGTGCCGAAAGAGCCACCGTTGCGCACCGTTGCCTGGATCACTTCACGGAATGTCAGCATCCCCACCACCAGCCCATGGGAGATCACCACCAGCGAGCCAATGTCTTTTTCGGCCATGAGCTTGGCCGCATCGGCCAGACTGTCTTCTGGAGTGATGGTAAATAGCGTGCCGCCCTTGACGCGCAGGATATCGCTGACTTTCATGTTTCTTCCTCGTGACGTGCACTTAACAATTGCTGCTCAAATATAGCCCACAATCGCACTGATTCACCATTTTTTGCGTTGTGGAGACCCATTTATGCCCGGCTACGCTGACCCCGGATTTGACACCCTGGCCCTGCACGCAGGCGCCGCCCCTGACCCGAGCACGGGCGCCCGCGCGGTGCCCATCCATCTGACGACTTCGTTTGTCTTCGAATCGAGCGAACACGCAGCCTCGCTGTTCAACCTGGAACGTGCGGGACATGTCTACAGCCGCATCAGCAACCCGACCAACGCGGTACTGGAACAGCGCATCAGCGCCCTGGAGGGCGGCATTGGTGCCATTTCAGTCGCCAGCGGCCAGGCTGCGCTGCACCTGAGTGTGGCCACCCTCATGGGGGCCGGCTCGCATATTGTTGCCAGTACCGCGCTGTACGGCGGCTCGCAAAACCTGCTGCACTACACCATGCGCCGCTTTGGCATTGACACTACCTTTGTGCAGCCGAGCGACATTGACGGCTGGCGCGCCGCCGTGCGGCCCAACACCAAGCTGTTTTTTGGCGAAACCGTGGGCAACCCGGGACTGGACGTACTGGACATTCCGGTGGTATCGCAAATCGCCCATGAAGTGGGCGTGCCCCTGCTGGTGGACTCCACCCTCACCTCCCCGTGGCTGATGAAACCACTGGAACTGGGCGCCGATCTGGTCTACCACTCGGCCACCAAGTTCCTCAGCGGACACGGCACCGTGATTGGCGGTCTGGTCGTCGATGGCGGCAGCTTCGACTGGGCCAAGGCCTATGCAGATTCCGGCAAATTCGCCGAGCTGGCGGCGCCCTACGATGGCTTTCACAACATGAACTTCAGCGAGGAAAGCACGGTGGGTGCCTTCCTGCTGCGCGCGCGCCGTGAAGGCTTGCGCGACTTTGGCGCCTGCATGAGCCCGCACTCGGCCTGGCTGATCCTGCAGGGCATTGAAACCCTGTCCCTGCGCATGGAGCGCCACATGCAGAACACGGCCAGGGTGGTGGAATTTCTGGCCGCCCAACCTATGGTGGCACGGGTAGGCCACCCGCTGCTGGAGAGTCATCCCAGCCACGCCTTGGCCCAAAAGCTGCTTCCCAAAGGCGCAGGCTCGGTGTTCAGCTTTGACCTCAAGGGCACGCGCAAACAGGGACAGGCCTTTGTGGAAACCCTCAAGGTGTTCAGCCACCTGGCCAACGTGGGCGACTGCCGCAGCCTGGTGATCCACCCGGCCAGCACCACCCACTTCCGCATGGACGACGAGGCACTGGCCAAAGGCGGAATTACCCAGGGCACCATCCGGCTGTCCATCGGCCTGGAGGACAGCGCCGACCTGATTGACGACCTCAAACGCGCACTCAAAACCGCAGAAAAGGCAGGTGCATGATGGAACTCCTCGTCAACGGCGCAAAAACCTACTGCTACACCGGCGGCAGACCCTTCGACGCGGCCAAGCCCACCGTGGTGTTCATCCACGGTGTGCTCAACGACCACAGCGTCTGGATTCTGCAGACCCGCTATCTGGCGCACCACGGCTTCAACGTGCTCGCGGTCGATCTTCCGGGCCATTGCCGCAGTGGCGGTGAGGCTCCCTCCACGGTGGAAGAGGCCGCCGACTTCATTGGCGCGCTGCTCGACGCTGCGGGCGTGGACAAAGCCGCACTGGTCGGCCACAGCTGGGGCTCCCTCATTGCCCTGGAAGCCGCCGCACGCCTGAAAGAGCGCGTCAGCCACCTGGTGCTGGTGGGTACCGCATTCCCGATGCGGGTATCGCAAATGCTGCTGGACGCATCCCAGTCCGACCCCATCAAGGCGTTGACCATGGTCAATGTGTTTTCCCGCAGCACGCTGGCTCCGCCGCCTTCGGCACTCGGCCCGGGCACCTGGGTGTTTGGCGGCGGTATGGCGCTGGGCAAGCGCGTGCTGGCCAGCAATACGGCAGTCAACGTGTTCTACCGCGGCTTCAAGGCATGCGACAGCTATGCCAACGGGGAGAATGCCATGGCGCAGATCTCCTGCCCCATACTGTTTATTCTGGGGGAACAGGACCAGATGACGCAGGCCAAGGCCGCGCAGCCATTGGTCAAGGTAGCGCAAAGCACAGGAAAAGCTGTCACCGTGACCACCGTACCGGTAGGCCACCACCAGATGACCGAGGCGCCCGACGCCAGTCTGTTTGCCATGCGCGACTTCCTGCAGAAATAGCTATTATTTTTATAGCACTTCGCACAGACTGCACGCGGGCCAGCGGTCGTTTTTCCATAAATTTTCGGTCGCTGGGCCATGTGGAAGCAGGAGAGACTGCACCAGGGGCTGCAATGGCGTCTGCTGTGGATCGACCAGCAGCACGAAGCGCGAGGCCGCCTCCCTGCCCTGGGTTTCGCTGAGCTGCCCGATCCAGTCCAGTGCTACCAGCGCTTCCAGGATGGGCTCCAGCCGCTGCGAGTCGGTCTGCAAAGCGATGCACAGCTGGGGAATGGTGCGACCCTTGTCGCTGTGCTTGCGCGCTGCATCCAGCTGTTGCAGTACCTCCAGCGCCAGCTGGAATTGCCACCCCGGCCCGCCACGCCGCCGGGGCAGACCCGCCAGCAGACTGGGCACATAGGCAGTGAGTGCCGCCCCCAGCAGCACGATGATCCACGCAACATAAATCCAGACCAGCAGAATCGGCACCGTGGCAAATGCGCCGTACACCACCGAGTAGGTCGGAACCTGGCTCAGGTAGAGGGCCAGCAGCTTCTTGGCCACCTCCATGCAGCCCGAAACAAACAAGCCCCCCATCCACGCATGGCCCCAGCGCACATGCGTGTTCGGAACATAACGGAACATGGCCGCCATGCCCCCGGCGACCAGCACAAACTGCAGGAATTCCAGCAGCAGCTTGACGCCGCCAGGCATGACGCCCACCAGCCCCCTGGATGCTGAAAGCGCATACGAAGTCATGCTCAGGCTGGCACCCAGCACCAGGGGTCCCAGAGTGATGGCAGCCCAGTACAGCAGCACACGTTGCCCAAACGGCCGGGGGGTGCGCACCCGCCAGATGCTGTTGAGGGTACGATCGATCGTGAACACCAGGGCCAACGCGGTACTGAGCAACACAGCCAGACCGGCCGCGCCGAGTTTGCTGGCCTTGCCGGCAAACTGGTTGAGCGAACCCAGCACCTGGCGCGCAATATTGTCCGGCACCAGGCTCTCGATCAGCCATTTCTGCAGCACGTCCTGAAACTTGGCAAACATGGGGAAGGCTGTGAATACCGCCAGCGCGACCGTGATGAACGGCACCAATGCGATGGTCGTCGTGAAGGTCAGGCTGCTGGCAGTCAGGCCCAGCCGGTCCTCGCGAAAGCGCTCGCGCAGGGTGATGGCGGCATCCATCCAGGGAACACGTCCCACTTCTTGCAGCCAGGAATTGAATCGCGAAAAGAATTGCTTGAAGCCCATGTCGCTATGATGCCACCGACTATGCACTCCTCTATCAAATTCACCCGCTGGCTTGCCGTGGGCAGTGTTCTCGGACTGATCGCCCTGGGCCTGGCCTGGGAACTGTTTCTGGCCCCGCTGCGCCCCGGCGGCTCCTGGCTGGCACTCAAGGTGCTGCCCCTGTGCATTCCGCTGCCCGGGCTGCTGAAGAACCGCATGTACACCTACCGCTGGGTCAGTCTGGTGGTGTGGCTCTATTTCACCGAAGGCGTCGTGCGCGCCTGGAGTGACCGCGCACCTGGCAACTACCTGGCCATGCTGGAGCTGGCGTTGTGCCTGTCCCTGTTCACCGCCTGCACGCTGCATGTGCGGTTGCGCCAGCGCCATGCCAAAGCTGCTGGTCTGACGGAACCCCCAGTGAGTGCCGCCCCATGACTGCCAACCACCCCCTGCTTGCCACCCTGCGCGCCATCGTCGGCGACGCGAATGTTTTGACCGAAGGCGACCTCAGCGCCTGGGAGCTCGACTGGCGCAAACGCGAACGCGGCCACGCCCTGGCCGTGGTGCGCCCCGCTTCCACCGATGAAGTAGCCCAGGTCATCAAAGCCTGCGCTGCCGCCGGCGTGAGCATGGTGCCGCAAGGCGGCAACACCGGCATGGTGGTGGGATCCACGCCGGATGCCAGCGGAACCCAGGTGGTGTTGAGCCTCACCCGCATGCACCGCATCCGCAAGCTTGATGCGGCCAACCTGACCGTCACGGTGGACGCGGGCTGTGTTCTGCAATCCATTCAGGAAGCCTGTGAAGCACAAGGATTCCTGTTTCCCCTGAGCCTGGCCGCTGAAGGCAGCTGCACGATTGGCGGCAACCTCGGCACCAACGCCGGTGGCACCCAGGTCGTGCGCTACGGCAATACGCGCGAGCTGTGCCTGGGCCTGGAAGTGGTCACGGCGCAAGGTGACGTGTGGAACGGCCTGACCGGTCTGCGCAAGGACAATACCGGCTACGACCTGCGCCACTTGTTCATTGGCTCCGAAGGCACCCTGGGGGTCATCACCGGTGCCGTCATGAAGCTCTACCCGATGCCCGCCGCGCAGCTCACGGCGTTTGCCGCCGTGCCGTCGCTCGATGCTGCAGTCGCACTGCTCGGGCTGGCACACAAGCACCTGCACGCCGGGCTGACCGGCTTTGAAGTCATGGGCCAGTTTGCGCTGAGCCTGGTCGTCAAACACTTCCCGCAACAGCGGGTGCCCTTCTGGCAGGAGTCGCCTTACTGCGTGGTGATGGAGGCCTCGGACAACGAAACCGAAGCCCATGCCCGTGCGGTGTTTGAGCGTCTGCTCGAAGCGGCCATGGAACAGGGCTGCGTCACCGATGCGGTGGTCGCGGAAAACATGGCGCAGGCCAAAGCCTTGTGGCATATCCGCGAAAGCATTCCGCTGGCGCAGGCGCAGGAAGGCCTGAACATCAAGCACGACATCTCGATTGCGGTGTCCAGCATTCCGGAGTTCGTGCGCCAGACCGATGCAGCGCTGGAAGCCGCTTTTCCCGGTGCCAGGCTGGTCAACTACGGCCACCTGGGTGATGGCAACCTGCACTACAACGTGCAGGCCCCCGCAGGTGACGACGCCGAGGCGTTTCTGCGCGACCAGGAGAAACCCATCAATGCACTGGTGTACGACGCCGTGGACCGCTTTGGCGGCTCGATTTCGGCCGAGCACGGTATCGGTAGCCTCAAGCGCGACAAGCTCGAAGCGCACAAATCACCGATCGCGTTGGGCCTGATGCGCTCCATCAAGCAGGCACTGGACCCGCACAACCTGATGAATCCCGGACGGGTGCTGCGCTAACCGGGCAAATCACCCGCACAGCTTTTTTCAGGGTTTGGCAGCCTGCAACTGCGCCTCGTTCAACTGGTTGGCGCGCTGCGCCGCAGGCCGGGCGTTGATGCGGTTCACATAGGCTTCAAAGACCGGGCGCTTTTCAATGGTGCCGAACTGCAAACCCCAGCCCAGGCTGGAACCCACATAGACATCCGCCGCCGTGAACTGGTCGCCGCAAACGTAGGGGCCGGGCTGCAGGGCAGTTTCCAGCGCGTTCATGGTGTCGGCGTAGCTGCCAAATCCGACCATGGCGTTGCGACCTGCAGGCACTTCCCACCCCATGGACTTGGCCACGACCGCGCTTTCCAGGGGCCCTGCGGCAAAGAACATCCAGCGGTAGTAGGCAGCGCGGGCCGGGTGCCCCGGCGGTGGCGCCAGGCCTTTGTCTGCAAAGGCATCGGCCAGATAGGCACAGATAGCGGCCGCCTCGGTCACTACCACATTGCCATGGCGCAACGCGGGCACTTTCCCCATGGGGTTGATGGCGCGGTAGGACGCGCTCTTCATCTCCGGTCCGTACTGCAGCCACTGGGTGGTGTAGGGCTCACCCACCTCCTCCAGCATCCAGTGAGCAATGCGCCCGCGCGATTGCGGGTTGGTGAAAAAGACCAGTTCGCTCATGACAAAACTCCATTGAATGACGTTCACGCGGGTGTCCGGCAGCCAAGGCCTTGCGCGCATAAAATTGCGGCTCGCGTGCCAGTTCAGTGTAGCTGCCAGCACCCATTTTCAAAAGCCGAACATGCCCCACCCCATCCGCTCCCAGTACGAAGACTTCATGCGCCATGTCTACACCCACGGTGTGCACAAAGGCGACCGCACCGGCACCGGCACCCGCAGTGTGTTTGGCCACCAGATGCGCTTCGACCTCAACGAAGGCTTCCCCCTGGTCACCACCAAAAAGGTATTCCTGAAGGCCATCATCGTGGAGCTGCTGTGGTTCCTGCGCGGCGACAGCAATGTGAAATGGCTGCAGGAGCGCGGCTGCACCATCTGGGACGAATGGGCCCGTGCCGATGGCGACCTCGGACCGGTCTACGGCGTGCAATGGCGCAGCTGGCCTACCCCGGGCGGTGACCACATCGACCAGATCGCTGACGTCATCCATACCCTCAAGACCAACCCCGACAGCCGCCGCATCATCGTAAGCGCCTGGAACGTGGCCGAGCTCGACAAGATGGCGCTCATGCCCTGCCATGCCTTTTTCCAGTTCTACGTGGCGCCCAGTGAAACACCGGGCGGCAAAGGCCGTCTGAGCTGTCAGCTGTACCAGCGCAGCGCTGACATCTTTCTGGGCGTGCCATTCAATATTGCCAGCTACGCCCTGCTCACCCACATGGTGGCGCAGCAGTGCGATCTGGACGTGGGCGATTTCATCTGGACCGGTGGCGACTGCCACATCTACAGCAACCACCACGAACAGGTGGAGCTGCAGCTCAGCCGTGCACCGAAGGCCTACCCCACACTGCATATCAAGCGCAGACCCGACTCGATCTTCGACTACCAGTACGAGGACTTTGAGGTGCAGGGATACGAGAGCCACCCTGCCATCAAAGCCCCCGTCGCAGTGTGATCAGCCGCCGACAGCTGTGGGCCCTATTGGCCCTCACCCTCATGTGGGGTGTGAACTGGCCCATGATGAAGCTCTCCCTGCAGGGCATGACCCCGCTGTACTTCCGTGCCAGCACCATGTCGCTGGGCGCGGCCTGGCTGTTTGCCTACGTGGCGCTGCGCGGCGAGCGCATGTGGCCGGTCGGGCGCGAATGGCAGACGATTGCGATGCTTGGACTGACCAATGTGCTGGGCTGGCACACGCTGTCGATTTTTGGCGTGCAGGAGCTGGCCTCGGGTCGGGCGGCCATTCTAGGATTCACCATGCCCATCTTCACGGTGCTGATCGGGGCCACGCTGTTTGGCGAACGCATCACCGCACGCGTGGGCCTGGCAGTCGTCTGTGTCGCCGTGGCGGTAGGGCTGCTGCTGTGGCACGAGTTGCAGCGCCTCAGTGGCCGACCTGCCGGGGTGGCCTGGATGCTGGGAGCCGCCATTTGCTGGGCCTTGGGCACCTTGCAGATTCGCAGGGCCCATCTGACACTCTCTCCCATGGTGCTCACCGTATGGATGCTGCTGCTGGGCAGTGCGGTGTTGTGGGGGCTGGCGCTGACCTTCGAGCAGCCACCACAAACCGCCGGATTCTCTACACGCTTGTGGATCAGCCTGGCGTATGGCGTGCTCATCAACTACGGTGTGGCCCAGCTCATCTGGTTTGGCATGGCGCGCAGCCTGCCACCGGCCACCAGCGCCATGAGCGTGATGGCCATTCCGCTGGTGGGCACGCTCAGCGCCACCCTGATCGTGGGCGAGATGCCACACTGGCAGGACTGGCTGGCCATGGTGTTCGTCATGGTGGCCATTGCCAGCGTGCTGCTGCCAGCACGGCCAGCCGTACCGGCACAATAAGACCATGACAAGTTCTTCCACCCCCCGCCTGCACCTGATCTATGCCCGCGCCGCCAATGGCGTGATTGGCAACCACAACACCCTGCCCTGGCATTTGCCGGAGGACCTGGCGCACTTCAAGCGCACCACACTGGGCTGTCCGGTCATCATGGGGCGCAAGACCTGGGACTCCTTGCCACCCAAATTTCGCCCGCTGCCCGGGCGTAGGAACATCGTCATCACCCGCCAGGAAAAATGGAATGAAATTGGTGCCTACCCCGCACAGAATATGCAGGAGGCGCTACAACTTTGTGAGCAATCTTCCGACGTCTGGGTGATTGGCGGCGCGCAGTTGTACGCACTGGCGGAGCCTCTGGCCAGCACCGCCGTGGTGACCGAAATCGACAAGGATTTTGAAGGCAACGCATTCGCCCCCACCCTGGGTCCTGCCTGGAAGGAAACGGCCCGCGAGCGCCACATCGCTGCCAGTGGCTTGCCTTTCAGTTTTGTCACCTACACCCGTGAAGCACCATGAAACTTGCCACCTGGAACGTGAACTCTCTGGGCGTGCGCCTTCCCCAGGTGCTGGACTGGCTTGCAGCCCATCCGGTCGATGTGCTGGCCCTGCAGGAACTCAAACTCACCGACGACAAGTTTCCGATAGATGCCTTTAGCGCTGCAGGCTACTGCGCCGCCTGGTTTGGGCAGAAAACCTACAACGGCGTGGCCCTGCTCTCGCGCACACCGGCGACCGATGTGGTCAAGAACATTCCCGGTTTTGACGATGACATGTCGCGTGTGATCACTGGCACCATCGATGGTGTGCGGGTGATTGGCGCCTACTTCCCCAACGGGCAGGAGCCCGGCAGCGACAAGTTTGAGTACAAGATGGAGTGGCTCAGTGCCTTGCGCCGCTGGGTCAAGGAAGAACTGGCACAGCACCCCAGGCTGGTGCTGATGGGTGACTACAACATTACCTTTGACGACGCTGATGTCTGGGACCCCGAGGGCTTGTGCGACACCATCCACTGCACCGAGGAAGAGCGCTACCACCTGCGGGCGCTGATTGCACTGGGCCTAACTGACAGCCACCGGCTGTTTGCGCACCCACCCAAGAGTTTTAGCTGGTGGGACTACCGCGACTTCGGATTCAAACGCAACCGCGGTCTGCGCATCGACCACATCCTGGTGAGCAATGCACTCAAACCGTTGGTGGCTTCGTGCGAGATCGACAAGACTCCACGGAAAAACGAGCGTCCCAGCGACCACGCGCCAGTGGTGGTGGAGATTGCCGATCAGCCTGCGGGCTGAGCGTTTGCGTCGGGCTCGGGCGCACGCAGGGGAAGGTGCAGCAGGAAAGTGGCCCCAGCGCCGGGCACGCTTTGCACCTCAATGCTGCCGCCGAGAATATCTGTCACGATGTTGTAAACGATATGCAGCCCCAGACCCGAGCCGCCCAGCCCCAGGCGGGTGGTGAAGAATGGATCGAATATCCGGCTCTGGTTTTCCAGCGGTATGCCTACACCGTTGTCGCGCACCGAGAGCGTGACAACGGCCGCGCCTGCGGATCGGCCGGATATCCAGATACACCCTTCCCCGCCATCAGCAAAGCCATGGATCAGGGCATTGTTGATGAGGTTGTCCAGCACCTGTCCGAGCGGACCCGGATAGCTGTCGAGTTCAATGCCCTGGTCAATCTCCAGCTTGATTTCACATCGGCAACGCCGGATGGAGGGGTTCAATGTGATCAACGTCTCTGACACCAGTTCCTGCAACTGGAACACGCGCCGCTGCGCGCTGGCACGGTCGGCAGCCACCTGCTTGAAACTGCGGATCAGGTCGCCGACGCGCATCAGATTGCGCACCAGCACATCCATCGCAAACTTGGCATCTGCCACAAACCCATCCAGGTCGGAGCGGCGCAAGCCCGTGGTCAGCTGACCGTCCAACGTCTTGACCCGGTGGTCTAGCGTGGTGGCCACGGTCAGGCTGTTGCCAATCGGGGTGTTGAGTTCATGGGCCACACCTGCGACCAAAGAGCCTAGTGCGGCCAGCTTGTCGGTCTTGACCAGCTCATCCTTGGCGTAGCGCAAGGTCTGCAATGTGGTGGCCAGCTCGGCATTGGCCTGCTCCAGCTTGAGGGTGCGCTGCTGGACACGCTGCTCCAGTTGCTGGTTCAGTTCCACAATCTGCTGCTGGGCTTCGCGCTCGGCGGTGACATCCTGCACTGCCAGCATCATGTATTTCTCGCCATCGGAGTCAAAGATGCTGGCCGAAACTTTCGCATACAGCAGATGCCCGGCCTTGTGCTTGAACGTCGCATCGACGCCATGAATCTCTCCATCGCGACGGATCGTTTCTACGATGCGCTGGCGTTGTTCGGGTTCGGCCCAGACATTGAGTTCTGCTGACGTGTGCCCGATCGCGTCTTCCCTCGCATACCCGATCATTGGCTGCCAATTGTGATTGACCTCCACGTAACGCCCGTCAGCAATACGCGTGATCGTCAGGGTTTCCGGAACCAGGTTGAACACCTTCGCAAAGATGGCATTGCGCTTGCGCAGAGCCTCATCGTCCTGCGGCTGAAACACCGGCGCCAGAGACGTGTTGTCATCAAGGTTGGATGACGCCGTACGGCCACGCCCGTACAACACACGCCCCAGCAGCACGCCCGCTCCAAAACATACCAACGCGCCGATCCACGAGACTACGAAAGCACTGTCCATCAGCCACTCCTTCTGTCGCCATTATGGAGTGTCGAAGTTCAGCCGATGCCGACAATGGACCGAAGGCCTATTCGAGACCGAGTTCCTGGATCTTGCGCGTGATGGTGTTGCGTCCGATACCCAGCTTCTGGGCAGCCTCAATGCGACGGCCCTTGGTACTGCCCAGAGCGGCCAGGATCAAACGCGATTCGAAGCGGCGCGTCAGGGTATCCCACACCTCGGGACTTCCGGAATCCAGCAAAGCCACCGCTTCAGCCTCCAGTGCCGACTCCCAGTTCTCCATGGCACCACCGGGCGCGACTGCGGGCGCAGTGGACGGCGCTGTCGGAGCAACCACTGGCAGCGCCACCGTGGTGGCTGCAACGGACTCCATCACCACGGGCGCCAGGACCTGTGCGCCCCCTTCGTGGTTGGATACGCCCACTTCGGGTGGCAGGTCCTTGGGCTCGATCACCTGCGCGGGCGCCATGACGGTCAGCCAATGGCAGATGTTCTCCAGTTGCCGCACATTGCCCGGAAAGCCAAAAGACTCCAGCCAGGCCAGTGCGGCATCCGAGATGCGCTTGGGCTCCACGCCCAACTGCTTGGCGCTTTGTTGCAGGAAGTGACGCGTCAGCATCGACACATCTTCCTTGCGTTCGCGCAGGGCCGGCAGGCGCAGCCGAATGACGTTCAGGCGGTGGAACAAGTCCTCCCGGAACACACCTTCCTTGACGCGCTGCTCCAGGTCCTGGTGCGTAGCGGCAATCACCCGCACATTCGATTTGACAGCGCTGTGACCACCCACCCGGTAAAAATGCCCGTCGCTCAGCACACGCAGCAAGCGGGTCTGCAACTCAAAAGGCATGTCGCCGATTTCGTCGAGAAATAGCGTGCCGCCATCGGCCTGCTCAAAGCGGCCGCGGCGCATGGTCTGCGCGCCGGTAAATGCACCACGTTCGTGCCCAAACAACTCGCTTTCCAGCAAATCTTTCGGGATTGCTGCAGTATTGATAGCAACAAAAGGCCCATTGGCGCGGGGCGAGTGCTTGTGCAGTGCCCGAGCCACAAGTTCCTTGCCGGAACCGGACTCGCCGGTAATCATCACCGTTACATTGCTTTGCGAAAGTCGCCCGATCGCACGGAACACGTCCTGCATGGCGGGCGCCTGACCGAGCATCTCGGGGGTTTCGGCCATGCGCTCTTCGGCCACTTCCTCGCGCTGGCTTTCTTCCACGGCCCGGCGGATCAGTTCCACCGCCTTGGGCAAATCAAACGGCTTGGGCAAGTACTCGAAGGCACCGCCCTGGAATGCACTCACCGCACTATCCAGATCGGAGAACGCCGTCATGATGATGACCGGCAGACCAGGATGCTTGGCCTTGACCTTTTCCAGCAAGTCCAGACCGGAGCCACCTGGCATGCGGATGTCGCTCACCAGAATCTGGGGGCCGTCTTCATCGGATGCTGTGCTCAGCGCAGTCAGCACATCGCGCGGGTTGGAGAAACTGCGCGTGGGCAGGTGTTCACGCAACAGCGCCTTCTCCAGCACGAAGCGGATGGACTGGTCATCATCTACGATCCAAATCGGCTTCATGTTCTGTTGGTCCCCTGGTACTTGCGCGTTACGGTAATGGAATCAAAATTTTGAAATCCGTACGGCCTGGCACGCTGTCAACCTCGATCAATCCGTGGTGCTGCTGAACAAAAGTTTGCGCCAATGTCAGCCCCAGCCCGGAACCACCTTCCCTGCCCGACACCAGCGGATAGAAAATGCGGTCCTTGATCGAATCTGGCACACCAGGTCCGTTGTCAATGACATGCAATTCCAATGCCAACCGGTAGCGCTGCTTGCCAAATGTCACCTGTCGGGCCACGCGCGTGCGAAATGTGAGGTTGGCATCACCCGCGGCGATACGCTCAGTCAGCGCCTGACAGGCGTTGTGCGCGATGTTGAGAACTGTCTGGATCAATTGTTCACGGTCGCCACGAAACTCCGGCAGCGATGTGTCATAGTCGCGCACCACCTGCAATCCCCTGGGAAACTCAGCCAGAATCAGGGAGCGCACCCGCTCACAGACTTCGTGGATATTCACGTCCCCCACCAGATGTGGCCTGCGGTGCGGTGCCAGCAGGCGGTCGACCAGGCTTTGCAGGCGGTCCGCTTCGTGGATGATGACCTGGGTGTACTCGGTCAGCTCAGGTGACTCGATCTCCATTTCCAGCAACTGGGCAGCCCCACGGATACCACCCAGCGGATTCTTGATTTCGTGCGCCAGATTACGGATCAACTCCTTGTTGGTCTGCGCCTGCTCGGCCAGACGCTCCTCACGGTCCTGGCGGGCCTGCTGCTCCAGCGGCACCATTTCCACAATGATTTCATCGGTGTGTTCCGGGCGCGTGATGATCACATGCACCGGCATGGGCTCCTGTCCGATGCGCTTGAGCCATGCGTCGTACCGCAGGGCTGCAAATTCGTTTTCACTGGCGCCTTCCAGCGCCTTCTGCAACTGCGTGGGCTCCGTGAATACCTCGGTAAATGAGGTCCCCACGATCATGCGGCGGGAGGTGCCCAGCGCATCTTCCAGTGCAGCATTGGAAAAAATGACGGAACCGTCCCCATGTACCACGGCCACCAGGGTGGCCAGTAGGTCAAAGGGCTGGAAGCGCGCTGGCGCTTGGGGAATAGCAGGCTTGTTCAAGCTGCCTATTTTGCCCCAGACTGCGCACTGGAGGGCACGCGTCCAAGCTCTCTGCGGATGCCTGCAATATCACTCTCATTACGGGCAAGACTGGCCTTGAGTTCAGCGATCCGGTCCAGGTACTTCTGGTGGTTGCGTGTCTCTGGCCCCAGCTTTTCGGGTTCGCCGTTGTTGTATTCCTTGAGCAGTTCGGCCTGACGCGCCTCTGCTTTCTTCAACTCGGACTCCAGAATCAGGCGCGCATCGGAATCTTTGGCACGTTGATCACCTGCATCCACACGCTGGGCTGGCGTACCCGACGCAGCCTTGTTACCGGCTCCAGGCTTTTGTGCCTGCACCACAGTCACATTTCCACCGGAGACGAGCTTGCAGTTCTTCGCCTGGGCTTCCGATACGGTGTTGGTGTATTCATTTCCGCAGCGGTAAATACGGTCCTGTGCCAGTGCGCCAGTCGCACAGCCCATTGCAATCAAGGAAAAAAAGAAAACAGTTTTCATGCGATATCCGCCTTGCACATGCAGGGCCATGCGGGAAGTATGCGCCAAAAACCGGCGATTCCCCATATCCCCTATGGACTTAACGCCCATCACTACAAAGGGTTACATCCGGGGCAAAAAAAAGGACGGCTTGCGCCGTCCTTCTCTAGTACATCTGCCACCAGGGCAGTGCCCCATTACAGGGAGTAGTACATGTCGAATTCGACAGGGTGCACCGACATGCGGTAACGGGTCACTTCCTGCATCTTCAGTTCGATGTAGGCATCGATCATGGAGTCGGTGAACACGCCGCCCTTGGTCAGGAACGCGCGGTCCTTGTCCAGGTGCTCCAAAGCCTGATCCAGGCTGTGGCACACGGTTGGAACTTTTGCATCTTCCTCGGGAGGCAGATGGTAGAGGTCCTTGGTGGCTGCTTCGCCGGGATGGATCTTGTTTTCCACGCCGTCCAGGCCTGCCATCAACAGGGCTGCAAAGCCCAGGTAGGGGTTCATCAGTGGATCGGGGAAACGCGCTTCCACGCGACGGCCTTTGGGGTTCGCCACAAACGGAATACGGATGGAAGCGGAACGGTTCTTGGCCGAGTAAGCCAACTTAACCGGAGCTTCGAAGTGGGGAACCAGACGCTTGTAGCTGTTGGTGCCGGGGTTGGTGATGGCGTTCAGGGCACGTGCGTGCTTGATGATGCCGCCAATGTAGTACAGCGCGAAATCAGACAGGCCTGCATAGCCGTCACCAGCAAACAGGTTCTTGCCGTCTTTCCACACGGACTGGTGCACGTGCATGCCGGAACCGTTGTCACCGTGGTAAGGCTTGGGCATGAAGGTAGCCGTCTTGCCGTAGGCATTGGCCACGTTGTGGATCACGTACTTTTGCAGCATGGTCCAGTCAGCGCGTTCCACCAGGGTGGAGAAACGTGTGCCGATTTCGTTCTGGCCAGCGCCCGCCACTTCGTGGTGGAACACTTCCACTGGAATGCCCAGGGATTCGAGGATCAGGGACATCTCGGCGCGCATGTCTTGCGTGCTGTCGACAGGAGGAACAGGGAAGTAGCCGCCCTTGACGGTGGGACGGTGGCCGCGGTTGCCGCCTTCGAGCTTGGAGCCGGTGTTCCAGGGTGCTTCGTACTCGTCGATCTCGTAGAAGGTGTTGTTGGGTTCAGTGCTCCAGCGCACGCCGTCGAAAATGAAGAATTCTGGCTCAGGACCGAAGAATGCCGCGTCACCAATACCGGAGGCCTTCAGGTAGGCTTCAGCGCGCTTGGCAATGGAGCGGGGGTCGCGGTCATACGACTTGCCATCAGCAGGCTCCACCACATCACAGTTCATGATGAGGGTGGTTTCTTCAAAGAACGGGTCGATGTTGGCGGTATTGGGATCGGGCATCAACAACATGTCGGATGCTTCGATACCCTTCCAGCCGGCGATGGACGAACCGTCA
>CAUJJV010000252.1 GCA_963205375.1 Pseudomonadota bacterium | reverse complement strand
GGGCGTGCTGTCCAGCCCGCCATTCGCCTGGGGCTGCGCATGGCCAGCGGACTTGCCCAAGGGGTTGCCGACCGCATCACTGCGAAGCGCGAGAAAGCCCCCTTCGTGAGTACCCAGGATCTGGCCCTGCGTTGTGGGCTGGACGCGGGCGACCTCAAGGCCCTGGCCAGTGCCGACGCCTTGCTGTCGCTCAGCGGCCATCGCCGCCAGCAGGTCTGGGACGCTTCTGCCTTGCGCAAGGCTCCAGCCCTGCTGCAAGGCGTACCGATCCACGAGGATGAGCTTGCGTTGGTGGCTGCGGACGAGGGCGAAGAAGTGACCTTTGATTACGCTGCATTGGGACTCACTTTGCGCTCACACCCCTTGTCCCTGTTGCGTGGGCAGCTATCAAAAATGAAGCTGTTGACCGCCGCGCAAATGCAGCATTACCCCAGTGGCAGGCTGGTGCGGGCCTGCGGCATTGTCACCATGCGCCAGCGCCCGCAGACTGCCAAGGGTGTGGTGTTTGTGACGCTGGAAGATGAAACCGGCAGTGTCAACGTGATCGTGTGGAAGGCGGTCAAGGAGCGCTTTCGCCAGGAGGTCTACCAGTCACGCCTGCTGGCAGTGTATGGTGTGTGGCAGCGCGACGAGGACAGCGGCGGCGAGGTGCGCCATGTCATTGCCCATCGGCTGGTGGATTTGACGCATTGGCTGGGGGAGCTGGCCACCGCCAGTCGGGACTTCCACTAAATCAGAGTAGCCGCTCAGGTAGTGGATTGTTGTTCAAGTCCGATCACCCTGCGCACGCAATATTTGCCATCGTTCTTGCCTCTGTACATGGCAGAGTCTGCCAGCTTGAGCAGATTGAATGCATCCGTGCCGTCCAGTGGGGCCAGCGCATAGCCGACGGTCATGCCAATATGGCAGGACTGGGCAGGAAGCACAAAAGGTGCATGGAAAGATTTGATCAGCTTTTCGCCCAGTTCATGGGCTTGCCACGCGCTGTTCAGTCCGCTGGAAACCACCACAAACTCGTCGCCACCCAGGCGCGCAATGATGTCGCTGTTGCGCACGTTGGTTCGCAACCGCTCTGCCACGGCAATGAGCAATTCGTCGCCTACATCGTGACCAAACTGGTCATTGATTTGCTTGAAGCCATCCAGATCCAGCATGTAGATGGCGGTCAGATGGTCAGGTTGTGCCTGCTGGACGACCAGGGGCATGGACGCGTTGAGGCCGCGGCGATTGGACAGACCTGTCAAAGGGTCGGTGTGTGCCATGGAGTGCAGGTGGTCGTGTTCCCGTTTGGCATGCTGGGCAGCCGCCTGCAATGCCTTGGTCCGCAGGCCGAGTACGCGCATGAAAATCAGCATGTCGAAAGTAGCCCCCAACTGGAAGGAGTGCAGGGTCCAGAAGTTCACGCCCACTCGCCCCTTGATCACTTCGATGAGCACGGCAGTGGTCACAAAATAGACAGCCCACGCCAGCAGGAAATAAAACCCCACACTGTCCCCGCGTCGGGCCCGGGATATAGCACCGGGGAGACCCAGCAAGGCCGGCGCCAGACCCAGGGAGCTGATGACGGCGGTGACGATGTAGACATCAATCAGGTCCAGCGAAAAGCACACTGCAAAAAACACGGTGAACAAAGCACCTGCCTTCATGAGCCAGCTGAACCACCGTAGCGTATCGGGCCCCTTGAGGGCCTGTTCAATGAACAGAAAGGAGCCTGTCGCAGCAACCAGCGCAGACAGTCCTGCCATATGGGTTTCTGCCCATGCATTTCCTGGCCACAGGTACTGCGAACCTATGCCAAATTGCACCAGCGAAAACAGCATGCTGCCGGTAATCAGGATCGCGTACTTGACGTACAGGTGCTCACCCAGGGTGATCCACTGCGCCAGGCTGTAGACCAGCAGGCACAGGGCCAGTCCGGTCAGTAGCCCCTGCAGCATTTGCTCTTTCAGTGCCGTCACCAAAAACGCGTAGGGTTTGCTCAGTGTCATGGGCAGGATCAGGGAACCTTTGCTCTCAACGCGCAGGTACAGGTCGTAGCGGGCGCCCGGTTGCAAATCCAGACTCACAGCATGCGAGCGGGCGCGGGCGCGCGGATCTTCCGGTGGTTGCAGGCTGCCCACACGTGTCTGGACCACGATGTTCTGGCCGTGGACGGCGTACACGTCAATGCGATTGAGGACGGGGTAGTCGATGTCAAGTACCCACAGGCCGTCGCCGGACACTGACACCGGGATATGCAGCCAGACGGCATCCTTTTGCAGCCCCAGCGTGCCATAGGCAGTGTCGGGTTTTGTAAATTGGCCCAAGGCGCCCATGGCGTCACGGATACCCAGGTTTTTGCCCCCCTCTGGCAGCACGGTGACGTATGGTCAGACTTCCGTTTGGGGCGTGGTGTCTGACAGCACCAGCGGGGAAGGGGCCGCTGAAGCCACCATGGGCAGCAAAACCCAGAGAATGGCCCAGGCAGCCATCAGTCCCTTCAGGGCTTGTCGTAACGCATTGTGTGCCAGTTGGATCATAGGGTGGGGACGCAAGCCATGGATTCTGACTCAAAACCCGGGGCGGTGCAGCTGTGAGCGTCGTGCCAGCCAGACAACCACCATGGCGTTGGTTACCCATAGATAGGCAATCAGAAGAACCGGGCCAATCGGTCGATACAGCACGCGATCCACGGCATGCAGCGATACTGTTTCCACAAGGAACAGCGTCCATGTTGCGGCCGTACAAGCCAAGGCCAGGCCTGCGTGGGTGCGGCGTCTGGCATTAGCCTTCGTGTTCCATCTTGTTAAAGCGAGTACCAGCGCGGCACCCAAAACGGCCACCAGCAACCACTTCTGAACAATGGCTCTGCCCTGGTACAGGCCTGCCGATTGCAGGGCTGCCGTGACCAGGTCATGCGAGGCGTGACGCATGCCAAGCCATACCTCCATGCACAACAGCAGCTGCAAAGCACTGGTCCACCACCAGGTCCTAGCGGTTGCAGGCAAATGCAAACGCGCATTTCTGGCTGCGTAGGCGGCAGTGAGCGCGCTCACTGCAAATGCAAGCATCCCCGCGATCTGGGTCGGGTTCGGGGGTGAGTCCATTACCATCGTCAGGAAATCTTCCGTATTGAACTTGGGGTGCGTACAGTGAATGTAACGGTTGCCTTGCTTGCTTGGCCGTTGTTGGCGGTCATTATCTTTGCGATGGTCCGTCCGCAGCTCGCGGTGCTGTTGGTGTTTCTGGGGGGCTGGTTGGTACTGCCAGTGGGGGTGTACCCGTCAGGCGCCAGTGCATTGGATTTTCCCTATTGGTTGGTTGGTGCTGCCTTGCCATCGGACATGCTGATTGCCAAGGCGTGGATCGCACCTGCCAGCGCAATGCTGGGTGTGATCTGGAAGGATCGGCAGCGTCTTTCTGGTCTTCGGTGGAGTGCTTTGGATATGCCCATATTGCTCTGGTGTGTGTGGCCGCTATTGCAGTGGACTGTCAGGCCGGAAGTACTGCCGGATGCCGTGTTGTCCAGCGTCTACTTATCCGGAAGTTGGGGGCTGACCTGGTTGCTTGGGCGCCTGTATTTCGGAAATCAGGAGGCGCAGGGTGCCCTGTTGCACGGGCTGGCGTGGGCAGGGTTGGTCTGTCTCCCCATTGCGCTATGGGAGGGCATATCTGGCCCAGACCTGTACGCGTGGCTGTACCACCCCCACCCTTTCGTAAGCGATGGCGCGGAGCGGTACCTGGGATGGCGTCCCCTGGTTTTTTTCGAGAATGGCAATCAATATGGTCTTTGGGTGAGCCTTTGTGCATTGGCATCCATCTGGGTTTGGCGGAGCAGGGTGGCGGACAAACAAAGCACCTGGTGGGCTGGCGGGTCGATTGCAGTGGTAGCCATGGCGGTTTTTGCACAGTCGGTGGGGGCTCTGTTATTACTCTGGATCGGCGTGTTCGTGCTGCTGTTGATGGCGCGCATGCGTCTCCAGAAATTCTTCGCAGCTGTGCTGGGCGTTGCGGTTGTCTGCGGGGCGGTGTACCTCAGTGGCGTGGTGCCCGTCACTCAATTGGGAAAAGAGACTGCAGTGGGGCGTAAGGTGGTGGAGGCTTTCAAGGCGTCAGGGCGCGGGTCGTTCACCTGGCGCATCTCTCAGGACCAAAAGGCAATTGCCCTGATAAAGCCGGTTGCGGTGATCGGGCATGGTCAGTGGGACTGGTGGCGTTCGCTGGGTACGCGCCCTTGGGGGCTGGTGCTTTTGCTGGTCGGTCAGTTCGGATTGATGGGTTTGGCGTGTGCATTCGGTGCGCTATTGGCCCCTGCCATGGTGACGCTCTGGCGGGCGCCAATCGCCAGATGCTGGCGCCCCGCAGGTGCTCCGATCGTTCTGGCAATCATGACCGTTTTGATGGCGCTGGATGCGATGCTGAACTCTTTCATCTTCTTCCCTGCGCTGATGGCGGCGGGTGCGCTGGTTTCTGACAAATAAAGACGCCGATCTGCCACAGGAAGTCGCTTGGCGGATGGCTGGAATCCGGAATATGTGACACTAGCGGGACCGTTGGATTCATGCCATTCTCTTCAAGGGCCCGTTGTGCGCATCCTGCCGGTTGATGATCACTTCACTTCGGACTGACCCCGGGCCTGCGGGCCCTTTTTTTGTTTTTTTGTATGAACGCTCTGATCTCTCTCTTTCTTGCGTGGAAGCGTCGCATCGCCTGGACTGTCGGCAGCCTGTTGGTGGTGTGGGCAGTGGCCTGGCTGGCTGTGCCCGGACTGGTGAAGAGCCAGGTGGAGACCAGAGGGAGCGAAGCCCTGGGCCGAAAGCTCACCGTGGGCGCGATCGATTTCAAGCCCTGGTCGCTGGAGTTGACGATCAGCGATCTGGCCATTGCATCGGCCGATGGCGCGACCAGCCAGTTCAAGGTGGCGCGGGTGTATGTGGATGCCGAGTTGCAATCGCTGTTGCGCCTGGCGCCGGTGGTCGATGCCAT
>CAUJJV010000251.1 GCA_963205375.1 Pseudomonadota bacterium | reverse complement strand
CTGATGGACGCAAAAAACACCGGCGCCACCGCCCAGCCCAAGTTGCCCGTCAATCCATGCGCGCTGAAGGCATAGCCCAGGCGTGGCCCGGAGACACGCTGGTTCAGGATGGTGAAGTCCACGGGGTGAAAAGTCGCATTGCCCAATCCCGCCAATGCGGCTACCAGCATCAACCCGGTGTAGCCGGTCACGGTCGACGCGGCCACGCAGGCCGCCGCAAAAATGCCCAGCGCTACAAAAAGCAGCGGCCGCGCGCCCAGGCGGTCCACCACAAAACCCGCACTGGCCTGCCCCACGCCAGAAACCACAAAGAAGACGCTCATCAGCGCTCCCAGCTCCGAGTAGCTCAGGCCAAACTCCTTCATGAACACCGGAAACATCAGCGGCAACAGCAGGTGCCCGAAGTGCGAACTGGCATGGGCCAAGCCCACCAGACCGATGATGGTGGCATCCTGTTTGAGTGGAACGCTGCTGGAGGGATTCAGGGTCGTAGTAGTCATGTTGTGGTGGCGCGGATGAACTCGGCGATGCGCTTATCTTCAGAGGTGGTGTGCAGCGCAAACCACTCGAACATAAAAGTCACGATGTCTTCGGCCGAGTCATGAATTCCCTGGTGCTGGTACTGGTGAATCTTGTCGCCCAGCTGGTTGAGAATGCGCTTGTGCACGCGCTGGTGTTCGACCAGGTGCGGGTAGCCCACATCCAGCATGATGTTCTCTTCGCTCAGGAAGTGGAACTCGGCGTACTTGTGAATTTCCAGAAGCATCCGCGTCACGCGGGGGCTTTGCGGATTGCGTTCTGCCTCCAGGGACAGGTCGCGAATCAGGCCCAGAAAAATCCGGTGCTCGAAGTCAATGCGCTCGTGCCCGACCTCAAACTTGTTGTCCCACTGGATATTGATCGCCATCCGATGCCCGCCCTGTCTTGTGGTTTGTAGTGCCCCATTCTAGGCAGGCTGGCCAGCAGCCCACCCGACTTACTTCAACCCCAGAGGATCGGTTGCCGTGCCGTCACCAATGAGCTGCCCCATTTTGAAAATGCCACTCACGCGCAGCACCGGCTGGCCATCGGCCGTCACCACGCCCTGGCCAAACAGCATGTTGCGCGTGGTCTTGAGCACATCGGCCTCGCCCTGCACCCAGGCACCCAGAGGCGATGCGCCCATGTAGTCCATCTGCAGGCTGATGGTCGGCAAAAAACGGCGTTCCATTGCGTGCTGGTACATAGCGGCACAGGGAATCAGCATGTCGGCAAAGGTGGCCATCATGCCGCCGTGCGCGATCTTGAGTGGATTGGTGTGCTGGTCCTGCACGCGAAACCCCAGCAGCAGGCGCTCGCCGGTCCATTTGCCATACAGCGGGCCGTTGTGGGCGATAAACGCGCCGCCCACCTGCACCGGGCGGAAACCGTCCGGAATCGCAATATTGCTGGCGGGCGAGATGTCGTCGAAGTCGGTGGGGGATGGTGTGGAGGTCATGCTGGCATCTTATCCACGGATGCAGGAACTGCTGTCACGCAGTTTGCAGGCCGGCTTGGTACCATGCGCCCCATGCTGTACTACGCTCTCAAGGTCTTCATTTCCGCACTGCTCATAGTCGGAATCTCGGAAATCGCCAAGCGCTCCAGCGGCCTGGCTGCGCTGCTGGCCGCCCTGCCGCTCACCTCGCTGCTGGCGTTTGTCTGGCTGCACCTCGAAGCCACGCCGCCCAGGGATATTGCCGACCTCTCCATCCAGATCTTCTGGCTGGTCATTCCATCGCTGCTGCTGTTTCTGCTGCTGCCGCTCATGCTGCGCCACGGCTGGAATTTCTGGCTGAGCCTGGCCCTGTCGATGGCGGCCACCGCAGGCTTCTACCTCACCTTGCTGCCCCTGCTGCGGCGCATGGGCGTGCAGTTGTAAGGTCCCGCTATCATCCCCCGCATGGGAGACACCACACATAACAACAATACAGCGGCGCAGGACTTCATTGCGCGCTGGAGCGGCAAAGCCGCCTCCGAGCTATCCACCGCGCAAAGCTTTGTCAACGAGTTGTGCGCCCTGCTGGGCGTGGTACCACCCACGCACGAGCTGGACTATATGTTCGAGCGCCCCATCACCTTCCGCCATGGCGACGGCTCCAGCAGCGCCGGGCGTATCGACTGCTACCGGCGTGGCCACTTCGTGCTGGAAGCCAAAAAGCTCAAGGCAGGCCCCGCCACCAAAGGCTTCGACGACGCGCTCTTACGCGCCCGTGCCCAGGCCGAGGGCTATGCCCGCGCCCTGCCCGCCTCCGAGGGCCGCCCGCCCTTCTGCGTGGTGGTGGATGTCGGCAACGTCATCGAGCTGTATTCCGAGTTCAGCCGCAGCGGCGCCACCTACACACCTTACCCCGACCCGCGCAGCCACCGCATCAAGCTGGCCGACCTGGCACGGCCCGAGGTGCAGGCCACCCTGCGCGCCATCTGGACCGACCCCACCAGTCTGGACCCGGCACGCGCCAGCGCCCGCGTCACCCGCGAAGTGGCCGCGCAACTCGCAGGCCTGGCCAAGTCCCTCGAACAGAGCGGCCACCGTGCCGACCACGTCGGTGCCTTCCTGACCCGCTGCCTGTTCAGCATGTTTGCCGAAGACGTGGAGCTGCTGCCCAAAGGCAGCTTCCTGAACCTGCTGCAAACCTGGCGCGAACAACCCGCCACGCTGCAGCAGATGCTGCGCACCCTGTGGGCCGACATGGACCACGGCGGCTTCAGCGCCGCGCTGGCCGCGCCGGTCATGCACTTCAATGGCAAATTGTTCAAGGAGCCCGCGTCAGACGGGTATAGCCTGCTATTGAATCAGGAGCAGATCGACCTGCTCATCACCGCCGCACGCGCCAACTGGCGCGAGGTGGAACCCGCCATCTTCGGCACCCTGCTGGAACGCGCGCTCGACCCCACCGAGCGCCACGCCCTGGGCGCCCACTACACGCCGCGCGCCTATGTGGAGCGATTGGTGCTGCCCACCGTAGTGGAGCCGCTGCGCGCCGACTGGGCCAACGCCCAGGCCGCCTCCATCGTGCTGGCGCAGGAGGCGGCGGAACTCAGTGGCAAGGCCCACGACGCCAAGATGGCCGAAGCCCGCGCCGAAGTGCACAAGTTCCACCACCAGCTCTGCACCACCCGCGTGCTGGACCCGGCCTGCGGCAGCGGCAACTTCCTGTATGTCACGCTGGAGCACCTCAAGCGCCTGGAGGGCGAAGTGCTCAACCAGCTGGAGGCCTTTGGCTTCCACACCGATGCCGACCTCCAGGACAGCCTGGGCCTGGAAGGCGAAACGGTCACGCTGGAGCAACTGCGCGGCATCGAGCTCAACGAACGCGCCGCCGCCCTGGCCGAGCTGGTGCTGTGGATCGGCTTCTTGCAGTGGCACATCCGCACCCGCGGCAACAAGGCGGTGGCCGAACCCGTGGTGCACAACTACGGCAACATCGAATGCCGCGACGCCGTGCTGGCCTGGGACGACCTGGAACCCGCCTACGACGCCCATGGCGTACTGCTCACCCGCTGGGACGGCAAGACGTTCAAGACGCACCCGGTCACTGGCGC
>CAUJJV010000250.1 GCA_963205375.1 Pseudomonadota bacterium | reverse complement strand
CGTTGCTGACGTCGGTGGCATGCACGGCCCCGTTGGTCAGTCGCCAGATCAGCCAGCTGTCCACCGTGCCAAACGCCAGTTCTCCATTGGCGGCCTGTTGCCGGGCACCGACCACGTTGTCCAGTATCCATTTCAGCTTGGTGCCGGAGAAATAGGCATCCACCAGCAAGCCTGTTTTGGCCTGGATGGTGTCGGCCAGACCCCGCTCGCGCAGGGCTACGCAGGTGGGTTCGGCACGGCGGTCTTGCCAGACGATGACGTGGTGCAGGGGCAGACCCGTGCGCCGGTTCCACACCACGGTGGTTTCTCGCTGGTTGGTGATGCCCAGCGCCTGCACCTGACTGGCGGTGATGCCGGCCTTGGCCAGGGCTTCGCGGGCCGTGGCCAACTGGGTGCGCCAGATCTCCTCTGGGTCGTGCTCCACCCAGCCAGGTTGTGGGTAAATTTGCGGTAGCTCCAACTGGGCTTGCGCCACCACGCGGCCCAGGGCGTCAAACACGATGCTGCGGGAGCTGGAGGTGCCTTGGTCCAAGGCAAGCAGATAGGTCATGGGTTCACCTTGGGGGTAGATGGGGCTGCGGTGCTGGATGCTACGGTGTAGCGTACCTGCGCATCCGTGAGCAGGTCAGGGAAGGGGTCTGGGGGTGGGGCATCGGTAAACAATCGGTCGATCTGCGACAACTTGGCTACCTCCACCATGGCGGGGCGGTTGAACTTGCTGCTGTCTGCGGCCACCCAGACCTCACGCGCATGCGCAATGATGGTCTGTGACACCTTGACCTCGCGGAAATCGAAGTCGCGCAGGGTGCCGTCGGCCTCGATGCCGGAAATGCCGATCAGCGCAATGTCCACCTTGAATTGGCGTATGAAGTCCACCGCCGCTTCGCCAACAATGCCCTGATCCCAGCCCCGCACGACACCACCGACCACGATCACCTCGCTGTGGGTGTTGGCGCTCAGGATGCTTGCCACATTTAGGTTGTTGGTGATGACCAGCAGCCCGGTGTGCCCGTGCAGGGCCCGCGCAATGGCCTCGGTCGTGGTGCCAATATTCAGGATCAGCGAGCAGTCATTGGGCACCGCAGCGGCCACATCGCGGGCGATGCGAATCTTGCCCTCGGCGTTGAGGTTTTCCCGCTGCTTGTGGGCGATGTTCTCAATCGTCGAGCTGGGCACCCGCACGCCACCGTGGAAGCGCGCCAGCAAGCCTTCGTCGGCGAGCCGCTGCACATCGCGGCGCACCGTCTGCAGGGTGACCCCCAGCGTGTCGGCCAATTGCTCCACGGAAACGGTGCCATGGGTTTGCACATAGGCCAGCAATTCAAACAGTCTGGGGTGTCGATTCATTGAGGTTCCTTTGGCGGATGTTGCCATGGTGGCACATCTTAAAACGAATAAAAACGAACAAAATTAGGGTAAATACCGAGTTAAATCGAAAACAAAAGAATAACAATCGCTGAAATCGAATTCAGACGAAAACACAAAGAAAAGGTGGCGTGATGCAGTTGTCCCTGGAAGGCGTCAACAAACGAGTGGGCCCGCAGACCTGGTTGCACGACATGAGTATCGCGCCGCGCAGCGGCGCGGTCACCGTGCTGCTGGGGGCCACCCAAGCCGGCAAGACCAGCCTGATGCGCATCATGGCGGGGCTGGATGTGCCCACCACCGGGCGGGTGTTGGTGGACGGGCGTGACGTGGTGGGGGTCCCGGTGCGTGAGCGCAACGTCGCCATGGTGTACCAGCAGTTCATCAACTACCCCTCGCTCAAGGTGCGCGACAACATTGCCTCTCCGCTCAAGCTGCGCGGCGAAAAAAATGTGGACCAGCGCGTTCGGGAATTGGCCGAGAAACTGCACATCGAGATGTTTCTGGACCGGCTACCGGCCGAACTCTCGGGTGGCCAGCAACAGCGCGTGGCCTTGGCCCGCGCCTTGGCCAAGGGCGCGCCTCTCATGCTGCTGGATGAACCCCTGGTGAACCTGGACTACAAGCTGCGCGAGGAACTGCGCGACGAATTGACCGCACTGTTTGCGGCGGGCAACTCCACCGTGGTTTATGCCACCACCGAGCCGGGCGAAGCCTTGCTGCTGGGCGGCTACACCGCTGTGCTGGATGAGGGCGAGCTGCTGCAATACGGCCCCACCGCCGAGGTCTTTCACAAGCCGGCCTCGTTGCGGGTGGCGCGTGCCTTCAGCGATCCCCCCATGAACCTGCTGGCCGCCGCTGCGACCCCCGAGGGTGTGCAACTGGAAGGCGGGCCGCTGTTGGCACTGGGCCTGTCGTCCAAATCAACCCCCAAGCTGACCGTTGGCATGCGGGCCAGCGCATTGCGCGTACACGCCCAACCGGGCGACGTGGCACTGCCCGGCAAAGTGGAGCTGGCCGAAATTTCGGGGTCAGACACCTTTGTGCACGTGCACACCCTGGTGGGTGAGCTGGTGGCGCAGCTCACCGGCGTTCACTACTTCGAGTTGGGCGTGCAGGTCACCCTGTACTTCAATCCCGCGCTGGTTTATGTGTTTGACGCCCAGGGCATGCTGGTGCTGGCGCCCGTGCGCGGCGGGGGACGTTGATATGGCACGCATTGAACTGGATCTGGCCCACGCCTACCGGCGTGACCCCAAGCAGGACAGCGACTACGCGCTGCTGCCCCTGAAGATGGCGTTCGAGGACGGTGGTGCCTATGCGCTCTTGGGCCCTTCTGGCTGCGGCAAGACCACGCTGCTCAACATCATGTCTGGCCTGGTGACCCCGTCGCAGGGCAGTGTGCTGTTTGATGGGCGTGATGTGACCAGCGCCTCGCCCCAGCAGCGCAATATTGCCCAGGTGTTCCAGTTCCCGGTGATCTACGACACCATGACCGTGGCGGAGAACCTGGCCTTCCCCTTGCGCAACCGCAAGATGCCCAAGGAGCAGATTGCCAAACGCGTGGGCGAGATTGCCGAGATGCTGGAAATGAGCGGCCAGTTGAACCAGCGCGCCGCTGGCCTCGCGGCCGACGCCAAACAAAAAATTTCGCTGGGTCGTGGCCTGGTGCGCCCCGATGTATCGGCCGTGCTGTTCGATGAACCGCTGACCGTGATCGACCCCCACCTGAAGTGGCAGCTGCGCCGCAAGCTCAAGCAAATCCACCATGAACTCAAGCTCACCTTGATCTATGTGACCCACGACCAGGTGGAGGCTTTGACCTTTGCCGACCAGGTGGTGGTGATGACACGCGGCCGAGCGGTGCAAGTGGGCTCTCCCGCCGATTTGTTCGAGCGCCCCAGCCACACCTTTGTGGGTCATTTCATTGGCTCACCCGGCATGAATTTTCTGGCCGGGCAGGTGAACGGCCAGGGTGTGCAGGTGGGCGATACCACACTGGCCTTGTCTGCTGGTCGCTCCTTGCCAGCAGGTGACATCAAGCTGGGCATACGGCCGGAGTACCTGACTCTGGTACCGGCCCAGACCGACGGTGCGCTGGCCATGACCGTGTCACGCGTGCAGGACGTGGGCACCCATGTCATGTTGAGTGCCGACTTTGAAGGCACCACCTTGAAGGCGCGCCTGTCAACAGACGCGGCCCAGCTCACGGTCGGCGACACCGTGTGGCTCAAGGTGTTGGGTGAACACACCTGCATCTACAAGAATGAGGAGATTGTGGAATGAGCACTACAACGAAGCCAATCAACCAGAAAGCCTGGTTCTTGATTCTGCCCATGCTGATTTGCGTGGCGTTTTCCGCCGTGCTGCCTTTGATGGTGGTGGTTAATTATTCGGTGCAGGACATCATCTCGCCGGAGCGCCGCGTGTTTGTCGGCACCGAGTGGTTTGCCGCGATCATGCGTGACGAGGAATTACATGGCGCCCTGTGGCGGCAGATCACGTATTCGTTCGCGGTGCTGGCGGTGGAGCTGCCACTGGGTATCTTGCTGGCGCTGGCCATGCCGGCCCAGGGTTGGAAGTCGTCCGCAGCCTTGGTGATCGTGTCGCTGTCCCTGCTGATCCCCTGGAACGTGGTGGGCACCATCTGGCAGATTTTTGGCCGAACGGATATCGGTTTGATGGGGGCTGCGCTACTGGGCATGGGCATTGACTTCAGCTACACCGGCAACCCGGTGCACGCCTGGCTCACGGTGTTACTGATGGATGTGTGGCACTGGACGCCATTGGTCGCGCTGCTGGGGTATGCCGGTCTGCGCTCCATCCCCGACGCCTACTACCAGGCCGCCAGCATTGATGGCGCCAGCAAGTGGGACGTCTTTCGGTATGTGCAGCTACCCAAGATGCGGGGCGTGCTGATGATTGCGGTGCTGCTGCGCTTCATGGACAGCTTCATGATCTACACCGAACCCTTTGTGCTGACCGGGGGCGGGCCGGGCAATTCGACCACCTTCCTGTCGCAGTTCCTCACACAAAAAGCCGTGGGTCAGTTTGACCTGGGACCGGCTGCCGCGTTCTCCTTGATCTACTTCCTGATCATCTTGCTGATGTGTTTTATCTTGTACAACTGGATGCAGCGCGTCGGCACCCAGGAAAAGGAGGGTGGCGGCCATGCATAAACCCAAGTTCCAGAAGCGCTCGCTCTTCATGATCGCCTATGTGGTGTTTGCGCTGTTGCCCATCTACTGGATGGTCAACATGTCTTTCAAGACCAACAACGAAATCCTGGCCGGCTTCTCGCTGTTCCCGCAGCATTTCACGTGGGACAACTACAAGACCATCCTGACTGACCCGGCCTGGTACTCGGGCTATATCAACAGCCTGATCTATGTGGGCATCAATACGGTCATTTCCTTGATCGTGGCGCTGCCGGCAGCCTATGCGTTCTCGCGCTACAGCTTCTTGGGTGACAAGCATGTGTTCTTCTGGTTGTTGACCAACCGCATGACCCCGCCTGCCGTGTTCTTGCTGCCGTTCTTTCAGCTCTATACCTCGGTCGGTCTGATGGACACGCACATTGCGGTGGCCCTGGTGCACCTGTTGTTCAACGTGCCCTTGGCGGTGTGGATTTTGGAAGGCTTCATGAGCGGCATTCCACGGGAAATTGATGAAACCGCGTATATCGATGGCTACTCATTCCCTCGATTTTTTGTGCAAATTTTCCTGCCGCTGATCAAGGCCGGTGTGGGTGTTGCTGCCTTCTTCTGCTTCATGTTCAGCTGGGTGGAGTTGTTGCTGGCCCGCACGCTGACCAGTGTGAACGCCAAACCCATTGCCGCCACGATGACCCGCACCGTGTCGGCGTCCGGCATGGACTGGGCCACGCTGGCGGCCGCCGGGGTGCTGACCATTGTTCCCGGCGCCATTGTGATTTGGTTTGTTCGCAACTACATCGCCAAGGGTTTTGCGATGGGTCGCGTTTGACACAGGAGTTCGAGATGTTTGATTGGATGGCATGGACCACCCCCGTTGCGGTGTTCTTCTCTTGCATTGTGCTGATGCTGGCCGGCATGACCGTGTGGGAGATCAAGTCTCCCACCACCCTGCGCAAGGGTTTTCTGCCGATTGAAACCACGCGCGGTGACCGCCTCTTCATCGGTTTGCTGTCGGCCGCCTATGTGAACCTGGCCTTTGTCGGCATCAGCGGAAAACTGGTGGCCTGGATGAGCCTGGACGGCGAACCGTCCATCTGGATCAGCTTTGTGCTTTCGATGGCTCTGTTGGCCCTGATCATGCGCAAGGGTTGACACTATTTTGTTGAATCAAGGATCGGCTTGTTCCCCCTGGAGCCGTTGCAGCCTTTCACACAGGGGTTCATTAGACCTAGGAGATTGACGATGAAATTGAGGTATTCCGTATTGGCAGTGGCTGTGGCCTGTGCCATGGCTAGCCAAGGCTGGGCTGACGAGGCCGCCGCCAAGAAATGGATTGACAGCGAGTTCCAGCCGTCAACCCTCTCCAAGACCCAGCAAGCAGCCGAGATGAAGTGGTTCATCGATGCGGCTGCCAAGCTCAAGACCAAGGGCGTGAAAGAGATTTCCGTCGTGTCGGAGACCATCACCACCCATGAGTACGAATCCAAGACGCTGGCCAAGGCGTTTGAGGAAATCACCGGCATCAAGGTCAAGCACGACCTGATCGGCGAAGGCGACGTGGTCGAGAAGCTGCAAACCTCCATGCAGTCCGGCAAATCCATTTATGACGGCTGGATCACCGACTCCGACCTGATCGGCACCCACTACCGCTATGGCAAGATTTTGAACCTGACCGACTACATGACGGGTGCAGGCAAAGAGTGGACCAACCCGGGCCTGGACATCAAAGATTTCATTGGCACCAGTTTCACCACCGCGCCCGATGGCAAGCTCTACCAGTTGCCCGACCAGCAGTTCGCCAACCTGTACTGGTTCCGCGCCGACCTGTTCGACCGCCAGGACTTGAAGGACAAGTTCAAGGCCAAGTACGGCTACGACCTGGGCGTGCCCTTGAACTGGAGCGCCTACGAAGACATCGCCGAGTTCTTCACCAATGATGTGAAGAACATCGACGGCAAGCCGATTTACGGCCACATGGACTACGGCAAGAAAGACCCATCGCTGGGCTGGCGCTTCACCGATGCCTGGTTGTCCATGGCCGGCTCCGCCGACATCGGCATCCCCAATGGCAAGCCGGTTGACGAATGGGGCATCCGCGCCTCCGCCGACGGCTGCACGCCACAGGGTGCCTCCGTGGCGCGTGGTGGTGCCACCAATTCACCCGCTGCCGTCTACGCCTTGACCAAGTACATCGACTGGATGAAGAAGTACTCCCCCAAGGAAGCCATCGGCATGACCTTTGGCGAAGCCGGCCCCGTGCCCGCGCAAGGCCAGATCGCCCAGCAAATCTTCTGGTACACCGCGTTCACGGCCGACATGATCAAGCCTGGCCTGCCCGTGGTCAATGCCGACGGCACTCCGAAGTGGCGCATGGCCCCCGGACCTAACGGCCCATACTGGAAGCAAGGCATGCAAAACGGCTACCAGGACGTAGGTTCGTGGACCTTCTTCAAGGACCACAATGCCGACAAGGTGGCTGCCGCCTGGTTGTACGCGCAGTTTGTGACCGCCAAGACAACGTCCCTGAAAAAGACCACCGTGGGCCTGACTCCGATCCGCGAGAGCGACATCAAGTCCAGTGCCATGACGGCCATGGCACCCAAGCTGGGCGGATTGGTCGAGTTCTACCGCAGCCCGGCCCGCGTGGCCTGGACGCCCACCGGCACCAACGTGCCGGACTACCCCAAGCTGGCGCAGCTGTGGTGGAAGAACGTGGCGGTGGCTGTGACGGGCGAAAAGACACCACAGGCCGCCATGGACAACCTGGCCAATGAAATGGACGACGTGATGGGTCGCCTGGAGCGTGCCGGCATGGCCGTGTGCCCACCCAAGCTCAACCCCAAGCAAGACCCCAGCAAGTGGTTGAGCGACAAGGGCGCACCCTGGGCCAAGCTGGCCAACGAAAAGCCAAAGGGTGAAACCATTGGCTACAACACGCTGCTGACAGCCTGGAAGAACGGCAAAACGCGTTAATGCGTTGCGTTGAATCTCCCATGCTCTAAAGGTTGGCCGTGTGAGCACATCTGCCACACGGCCATTTTTTTCCACATAGCCTATGCCCCAACACATGCAGCCCCAATTGACACGGCGCGCCGAGCTCACGGCCCAACTGGCACAAGTGCAGTCCTATGACATCGCCATCGTCGGCGGTGGTGCCACGGGTCTGGGCGTTGCGCTGGACGCCGCAGCCCGAGGATTCACGGTCGTTCTGGTGGAGTCGCACGACTTTGCCAAGGGCACTTCGTCGCGGGCGACCAAGCTGGTGCACGGTGGCGTGCGCTACCTGGCGCAGGGCAATATTTCGCTGGTGCGTGAGGCCCTGCATGAGCGCACCACGCTGCTGAACAACGCGCCGCATCTGGCGCAACCCCTGCCGTTCATCATGCCGTCCTACAAATGGTGGGAGACACCGTTCTACGGCATTGGACTCAAGATGTACGACGCCCTGGCAGGCAAGGCCGGCCTGGGCAAGACGGAATTTCTGAACCGAGACGAAGCGCTTCACTATCTGCCCACCGCACTGCCACAAGGTTTGCAGGGCGGCGTCAAATACTGGGATGGCCAGTTCAACGATGCCAAGCTGGCCATGGCGCTGGCCCGCACCGCCGCAGCGCGCGGTGCGCTGTTGGTGAACTACTGCCGCGCCGATCATCTGTTGTACGACGACGGCAAGGTGTCCGGCCTGGTCTGCGAAGACACTTTGAGTGGCATGCAATACACCCTCAAGACCCGTTGTGTGGTGAACGCCACCGGCGTCTGGGTGGACACGCTGCGCCAAAAAGACGGCGCTGCCAGCGGCGCCAGCAGCAAGCGCGCCACCCAACCCATGGTCACACCCAGCCAGGGCGTACACATGGTGGTGGACCGCTCGTTCCTGGACAGCGACGTGGCCTTGATGGTGCCCAAGACCGCCGATGGGCGTGTCCTGTTTGCGGTGCCCTGGTTGGGCAAGGTTATTTTGGGCACCACCGATACCCCGCGCAACGATCTGGCGCTGGAGCCCCTGCCGTTCAAGGAAGAGGTGGACTTCATCCTCAACGAATCGGCCCGCTACCTGCGCCGCGCACCGACACGCGCCGATGTAAAAAGCGTGTGGGTGGGCCTGCGCCCCCTGGTCAAGCCGCAGGACGACGACGGCGACAACACCAAAGGCATCAGTCGTGAACACACGGTGATGGTGAGTCGCAGCGGCATGGTGACCGTGACCGGCGGCAAGTGGACCACCTACCGTGCCATGGCCGAAGACGTGCTGGATGCCTGCGCCGACCGGTCTTTGCTGGAGCGCCGTGCCAAAGGCGTCACCACTCACCTCAAACTTGTGGGCTCCGGCGTGCCTGCAGCGCAGATTCGGTCCATCTGCATGCCACCCGGTTTGCACTCCTATGGCGATGAACAAGCCGTCGTACAGGCCATGCCCGGTGCGGACCGAATGCTCTGCGAAGGCCTGAGCGAAGGCATGGTGCGCTTTGCCGCGCGCCATGAATACGCCATCACCGTGGAAGACATGTTGGCGCGGCGTTCACGGCTGTTGTTTTTGGATGCCCGCTTGGCCGCAACGCTGGCACACGCGGTGGGAGAAATTTTGCGCCAGGAAACCGGTATTGACCCCCAAATCGAGGCCTTTACCGCACTGGCGCAGCACTATTTGCAACTGCCCGTGTAAGCACGGTATCCACCTATTGACGCCATTGCACAACGCCCCGACCATGGTTCTGATTCGGGTGTAAGAGGAGACCACATCGTGAGAGTATTTACGCGTCTGGCGCTGTTGGGCGGCATTTTGTCTGCCCTGTTGCTTGTTGTGGGCGGCATGGGCCTTTACGGTTTAGCGGCGACCAATGAGGCGTTGCGCACGGTCTATGAAGACCGCACCGTACCGGCAGGGCAATTGGGGGAGATCGGAGCCAAGCTGATCAGCAACCAGCTAGCCTTGACGGATAAGCCTTTCAACCGCCTCAAGGCCAGTATCGCACCTTTGATTGGCCACCACCCCTGCGCAAAAATCTTCGTGATTCTCACTACAGCGTGATTCCTGTGTCGGTTCGCCTTAAGTCTGTCAGTTTTGCACCTTAACTTGTCAGTAACTCGGCGGCATGAATTCCGTTTTCTATGCGCTTAAGTGAAAGTAACTGCTAATAAGACCCATGTGGCCCTCAACGGCTTGAGCCCCAAACTG
>CAUJJV010000249.1 GCA_963205375.1 Pseudomonadota bacterium | reverse complement strand
CTGGGCGATGTCATTGCGTCCTGGATTGGCTCCGGCCAGAACCAGGCTATCTCCGGTGAACAGCTCAGCCAGGTTTTGGGTCATGACACGCTGTCCGGTCTGGCAAGCCAGCTGGGTGTGAATTCCGGCGATGTGGCAGGGCAGCTGTCCAACATCCTGCCCGGTCTGGTGGATAAGCTCACGCCTGCAGGCCAGTCGCCTGCTGGTGGCCTGGGCAACGCGGATGACCTGATGGGTGCGCTGGGCAATTTATTCAACCGTTAACAGGGGTATCACTATGGGAATTTTTAGCAACATCTTGGACAAGCTCGGGTTTGGTGGTGACAAGGTCGCTGCAGCGGAACAGGCGCCTGCCGTTGTCGCAGCTGGCCCGGCAGCAACACCCGCCGCAGCGCCCGCGCCCGTCCTGCTGGCAGTAGATATTGTGGATGTGATGGCCAAGCTGGAAGCCATGGCATCGAGCCATCCCGAGAAGCTCAACTGGAAGACATCCATTGTCGACCTGATGAAGTTGCTGGGTCTGGACAGCAGCCTGACGGCACGCAAGGCACTGGCGGTTGAGCTGGAATGCCCCACCGAGAAGATGGGCGACTCCGCGCAGATGAACATGTGGCTGCACCGCGCGGTGTTGGCTGCCATTGCTGCCAACGGCGGCAATATTCCGGACGAACTGCTGTAGCCAGCGCCTGTCTGGACCAAGTTGCAGGGCGCCGCGGGCGCCCTGATTTACGTCTGTTTCTACAATAGACCGCATGAAAAAAAGTTATCTGATTGCATCCGTGGCCGTGCTGTCGGTGGCTGTGGGCGGTCTCTGGTGGTGGAGTCAGAAGTCTGCAGCCGATGCAGTGGAGTACCGCACCGGCAAGGTGGAGCGGGGTAACCTGCAGGCGACCGTGGCGGCCAGCGGTGCCGTCAACCCGGTGGCCCTGGTGACGGTGGGTACCCAGGTCAGCGGCCAGATCAAGGAACTGCTGGTGGACTTCAACTCCGAGGTCAAAGCTGGCCAGTTGCTGGCCCGCATTGACCCGGAAACGTTTGAGTACCGTGTGCGCTCCGCGCAGGCGGATGTGGATGCGTCGCGGGCTGCCGTGATGACGGCCCAGGCCAATGCGCTGGCGGTGCAGACCCAGGTGTCGCGCGCGCAGGTGGACCTGGACGAGGCACGCCGCGACTTCGACCGCAAGCAGAGCCTGGTGGAAAAAGGCTTCATCGCCCAGAGCGAGGCCGACAAGGCCCGCGCGCTGGTCAACACCAGCACCGAGGCGCTCAAGGCGGTACAGGCCCAGGTGGGCGTGGCCCAGGCCCAGGTGGCATCGGCCCAGGCCAATGTGGCCCAGCGCGAGGCAAGCCTGGCGCAGGCCCGCATTGACCTGGAGCGCACCCGCATCACCTCGCCCGTCAACGGCATCGTGATCAAGCGGGCGATTGAAAGCGGGCAGACGGTGGCGGCCAGCCTGCAAGCGCCTGAGCTGTTCGTGATTGCCAAAAACCTGCGCGACATGCAGGTGGACGCCAGCATCGACGAGAGCGATGTGGGGCGGCTCAAGGTCGGTCAGCAGGTCAGCTTCACGGTGGATGCCTTCCCCGGACAGACGTTTACGGGTGAGATCCGCCAGGTGCGCAAGGCCGCCACCAATGTGGCCAATGTGGTGACCTATGTGGCTGTGGTGGGTTTTTCCAATGAGGGTGGAAAACTGCTGCCCGGCATGACTGCCAATGTGCGCGTGGTGACCGATGTGCGCGAGAACGTGCTCAGAATCCCGAACTCCGCCTTGCGTGTGCGTATTGCCGGTGTGGAGCCGCCAGCGCCTGCGGCCTCTGCCCCGGCGACGGAAGCTGCCAGCCGCACCAGCACACGGGGGCGCATCTATCTGCTGGGTGAGGACGGCAAGCCCAAGGCTGTCCATGTGCGCCTGGGGATCACCGATGGCACCAGTACCGAGTTGATCGTCAGCCCGGCCAGCCCGGATGCGGGGGCGCTCAAAGAAGGCGCCGCGGTGATCGCGGGTGTGCAGTCGCCAGCGACCGGGAAGGGCGGCGCACCGAAGTCGGCTGCGCCCCGTCTGGGTTTCTAGAGTCTGGCCATGGCGCTGATTCAGGCACAGGGTCTTTGCAAGACCTATGTCATGGGGGACCAGACGGTGCACGCCCTGCGTGGTGTGTCGCTGGAGATCGACGAGGGGGACTTCGTCGCCATCATGGGCGCGTCGGGGTCGGGCAAGTCCACGCTGATGAACATTCTGGGTTGCCTGGATCAGCCGTCAGAAGGTGAATACTGGCTGGCCGGTGAAGAAGTGGAACAGATGACGCCCGACCAGTTGGCGTCGATCCGCAACCGGCGCATTGGCTTTGTGTTCCAGCAATTCAACCTTCTGCCGCGCACCAGTGCGCTGGAGAACGTGGAGCTGCCCATGGTGTACGCCGGGGTCAAGCCGGCAGAGCGCCGTGCGCTGGCCCTCAAGGCGTTGCAGCGCGTGGGCCTGGCGGAGCGCGGCGGGCACACACCGTCCGAGCTGTCCGGTGGGCAGCAGCAGCGCGTGGCGATTGCGCGGGCACTGGTGAACAGCCCGCAGCTGATTCTGGCCGATGAACCCACGGGTGCGCTGGATACTAAAACCAGCGAAGACATCATGCAGCTGTTGACGGAGCTGAATGCGCAGGGCATGACGGTAGTGATCGTGACCCACGAGAACGACATCGCCCAGTGGGCGCGGCGCAAGCTGGTGTTTCGCGATGGTCAGATTGTGGAAGACGTTGTTCAGCCCCAACGCGGCAGGGCGGACGCATGAACTCGCTTGCCGCATTGCGCAGTGCGCTGCAGGCACTGGCTGCCAACACCCTGCGCTCCATGCTGACGATGCTGGGCATCATCATTGGCGTGGCGGCCGTCATCACCATGGTCGCGGTGGGCAATGGGGCAACCCAGCGCGTGCAGGAGCAGATGAAGGGGCTGGGCTCCAACATCATGCTGGTGTTGCCCGGCGGTGTATCGCAGGCCGGTGTCCGCCTGGGGGCGCAGACGCGCCAGCGTCTGACCGAAGAGGATGCACAGGCCATTGCGCTGGACATACCCGAGGTGCAGGTGGTGGCGCCGACCTCGCGCACCAGCGGGCAGCTGGTGTTTGGCAACACCAATTGGGGCACCAGCATCATCGGCGTGACCAATGAGTACCTGGAGGCACGCGACTGGCCGCTGGCCAGCGGCCGTCTGTTCGACGCCGGGGAGCTGGCGGGTTCGGCCAAGGTGGCGTGGATTGGAGCCACCGTGGCGCGCGAGTTGTTTGGTGACCTCGACCCCGTAGACCAGACCATCCGGGTGCGCAATATTCCGATGACGGTGGTGGGCGTGCTGGCTGCGAAGGGCCAGAACTCCATGGGGCAGGACCAGGACGATGCCATCATGATTCCCATCTCGACCCTGCGCAACCGCATCTGGGGCGGAGACGCCAGCAGCCGGCTCAAACGCGTGGGCGCCATTTCCGTCAAGGTGCGTGATGGCGCAGACATGAAGGCCGTGGAGGAGGGCGTCAAGGACCTGCTGCGCCAGCGCTTCAAGGTGCCGCCCGGTGGGGACGATCCGTTTCAGGTGCGCAACCTGACCGAAATCCTGCAGGCGCAGGAAGAGTCGAGCCGCATCATGACGCTGCTGCTGGCGGCGGTGGCGGGCATCAGTCTGGTGATTGGTGGCATCGGCATCATGAACATCATGCTGGTGAGCGTGACCGAGCGCACCCGCGAGATCGGCTTGCGCATGGCAGTGGGCGCGCGCGGCAAAGACATCCTGGCCCAGTTCCTGATCGAGGCCGTCACGCTGAGTCTGATTGGCGGAGCGATCGGGGTGGGGCTGGGGGCCGTAGCGACCTGGGTGGTGGGCGCGTTCGCCGGCTGGAACGTGAGCCTGAGCCTGGGGGCCGTGCTGCTGGCCGTGGGTTTCTCGGGCATGGTGGGCATTTTCTTTGGCTACTACCCGGCGCGCCGGGCATCGAAGTTATTGCCCATCCAGGCATTGCGCTATGAATAAGTGAGCGTCTTGCGCAGATAATACGGGGGCTAGAGGCCAATTTTGTTCTGAATACAGGGAGAAAGTGTTGGATTTTTCATTGTTGATCAAGGCCGCCATCATGGGCGTGGTGGAGGGGCTGACCGAGTTCCTGCCGATTTCAAGTACCGGCCACCTCATCCTGGCCGGGGCCCTGCTGGGTTTTGACGACGACAAGGCCAAGGTGTTTGACATCGCCATCCAGACCGGGGCCATCTTTGCGGTGATCCTGGTGTACTGGCAGAAGATCCGCGACACGCTCATTGCCTTGCCCAGCCAGAAGCAGGCGCAGCAATTCGCGCTGAATGTGCTGATTGCGTTTGTGCCCGCCGTGGTGCTGGGCCTGCTGCTGGGCAAGGCCATCAAGGCCCACCTCTTCACGCCCACCATTGTGGCGACCACGTTCATTGTGGGAGGCTTCATCATCCTGTGGGCTGAGCGCCGGCAGGCGGCGGGCGGCAATGCCGTGCGCATCCACAGTGTGGATGAGATGAGCACCCTGGATGCCCTCAAGGTGGGTCTGGTGCAGTGTCTGGCCATGGTGCCGGGCACCAGCCGCAGTGGGGCGACCATCATTGGCGGCATGCTGCTGGGCCTGTCGCGCAAGGCAGCCACCGATTTTTCGTTCTACCTGGCTATTCCGACACTGATCGGGGCGGGCGCCTACAGCCTGTACAAGGAGCGTGCGCTGCTCAGCGTGGCCGATGTGCCGATGTTTGCGGTGGGGCTGGTGTTCTCGTTTGCGAGCGCCTGGTTGTGCATCCGCTGGCTGCTGCGCTATATCGCAACCCACAGCTTCACAGGCTTTGCCTACTACCGTATTGCGTTCGGTATCGTGGTGCTGGTCACGGCCTGGACCAAAGTGGTGCACTGGGCGGCATAAAGCCCGCAAAGCATTTCACCGCCTCTTCGGCGGGAACCGGTTTGCTGAACAGGAAGCCTTGAAACTCCTCGCAGCCCAGGCCGCGCAGGAAATCGAGCTGCTCGATCGTTTCCACACCCTCTGCAATCACCGACATGCCAAAGCTGTGCGCCATGGCCACGATGGCGCGGGTGATTGCCGCGTCGCCAATGTCCTGCGTAATGTTGCGCACAAAGGTCTGGTCGATCTTCAGGCAGTCCAGCGGGTAGCGCTTGAGGTAAGCCAGGCTGGAATAGCCGGTACCAAAGTCGTCCATGGCCAGCATGACGCCCAGGGCCTTGCAGGCGTGCAGGGTGGCCAGCGTGGAGGAGACGCTGTGCAGCGCCAGACTCTCGGTCACTTCGAGCTCCAGCATATGCGGTGGCAGGCCGGTTTCTTCCAGCACGGTGCGGACCAGGCCCGGCAGGTCGCTGCCCAGAAACTGGCGTACCGAGAGGTTGACCGCCATGCGGAAGGTGCCATGTCCCTGTGCGTGCCACTGGGCGGCCTGGGCTGCCGCCGTGCGCATGGTCCAGGCACCGATGCGGGTGATCAGACCGCTCTCTTCCGCGATGGGAATGAACTCTGCCGGGGACACCGAGCCCAGCGTGGGGTGGTGCCAGCGTAGCAGCGCCTCAAACCCCACCACATTGCCAGCGGCGATGCTCACTTGGGGCTGGTAGTACACCTGCAGCTCATTCTGCTCCAGCGCGGCATGCAGGGCGTTGTGCACCTGCAGGCGGCGTGCCACCTGCAGGTTCATGGCGGTGTCAAATACACGCACCGTACCCGGCCCCACCGGCTTGGCGTGGTGCAGGGCCGTCTCGGCATTGAGCAGCAGGCCATGGGCATCGGCAGCCTGCATCGGGAACAGACTGGCACCGGCGCAGGCGGTGAGAAACAGGGTGTGTCCATCGACCAGGTAGGGCTGGGCCAGCACCTGCAGCAATGCAGCGCTGGATTCCTCCAGTGCGGTCAGATTGGTGTTTTCGCCAATGCACACCGCGAACAGGTCGCTGCCCAGGCGGGCCACACAGTCGTACCGCAGGCTGTCCCGCGCATCGCGCATGTGCTCGCCCAGACGGCAGGCCACTTCGTACAAGACCTTGTCGCCCACGGCCGCGCCCAGCGAGTCGTTGACTTTGGAGAATCCGTCGAGCCCCAGGCACACCAGTCCGATGGAGTGCAGGTTTTCCGCTGGAGCCTGCTTCAGCGTCACCGCCAGACGCTGGCCGAACAGCTCGCGCCCCGGCAGGGCGGTCAGGGCGTCGCGTTGCTGGGCTTCGCGGGCTTCTTCCTGCAGGCGCCGTGCGGTTTCATCCAGGCTGGCCTTGCGGGCCAACCGGGCGCGCACGGCAGCCAGCAGTTCATCGCGGCGGTAGGGCTTGGTGAGGTAGTCGTCGGCGCCCAGATTCATGCCCATACGTACATCGCGCCGGTCCGCCTTGGCGGTCAGCATGATGATGGGCACGGTCGACGTAGCCATGGTTTCGCGCAGTGCCTTGACCAGACCGTAGCCGTCCAGGTGCGGCATCATCACGTCGGTCAATACCAGACTGGGCGGTGCCAGGCAGGCAAACTCCAGCGCCTGCAGACCATCGCTGGCGGCCACGACGGTGAAGCCTTCCATTTCCAGCATCCATTGCAGGTTTTCGCGCAGCGAGGGTTCGTCTTCTGCAATCAGGATATGCACGTGGTGGGTCTCAGGCCGTTACGGTAGATGCTGGCAGCATAACGGTAAATTGGCTGCCTTCGCCTTCGGTGCTTTGCACTTCGATACGGCCCTGGTGGCAATCGACCGCTTCCTTCACGATGGACAGGCCCAACCCGGTGCCGGCGATGGCGCCCACGTTGCTGGCGCGGTGAAAAGTCTGGAACAGCAGGGCCTGGTCCGCCTGGGGAATGCCGATGCCCTGGTCGGAAACGGTCAGCACAATCTCGCCCTTCTTCTTGCGTGCAGCAAACGTGACCGTGCCACCCCGTGGGGAGTACTTGAAGGCGTTCGACAGCAGGTTGCCGACGATGTTGCGGATCAACGTCTCGTCCAGCATGAACTGGTGTTTCGTGGGGAGCAGGTCCAGTTCCAGCTGGACTTTGGCAAACTGGCGGGGCATGGTTTCCCGCAGCTCTTCGATCAGGGACAGGCAAAACGGCGTGAATGCCAGAGGTTTGGGGCGAAACTGCAATTGCCCGGCATCGGAGCGGCCCATCTGCATCACGTTGCCCAGCATGTGGGTCATGCGCTCCACCGCATCGTCGATGTTTTCCAGGATCTGGCGCTTTTTGTCGACCGACAGGCGATCGTCGTAGTGCATCAACAGCTCCACAGAGCCGTGGATGGAGGCCAGTGGGGTACGGAACTCGTGCGAGGTCATCGAAATAAACCGGGTCTTGATGTCGTTGAGTTCAGTTTGCTGCTCCAGCGCCACGCGCTGCGCCTGCTCTGCATGGAGCCGGGTGGTGGCATCGGCAACGAACGCCAGTGTGGCGGTACGTTGCCCCCATTCAATGAGGACGGCCGAAACTTCCAGCTGGTGCACCTCACCCGTTTGGGTAATGCTGCGAAACGTGTAGTCCGCAGGAACGGCCTCGCCGCGCATGCGCCGCCGCTGCCGCTCGACCATGACCGGTACGTCATCCGGATGGGCAATGGCGGAAAAGGGCTGGGTCAGCAGCCATTCCAGCGGGTAACCCAGAATGCGGACCAGGGCCGGGTTGGCAAAAATCATGCGGCCGTCCTGAATGACGGCCACCCCCAGACTGATTTTTTCGATCACCAGACGGTAGCGCTCTTCCGATTTTCGCAGTGCGTCGATGGCCTGGTAGCGCTCAATCGCGCTGCTGACATGGTGGGCCACAAAGGCCAGTACATCGGCATCCTTGTCGGTGTAGCTGACACCTTCGGTGTAGCTCTGTACTGCCAGTACGCCACTGACACGCCCGTGCAGGGTCAGCGGAACGCCCAGCCAGCTGGTGAAGGTCAGGTCGCCAGCGGCTTGCGTGATCTCACCGCTGTCACGCAAGGCGATAAACCGGGCTGCGTCGATCAGCTGGGGTGTGCCGGTGCGCAGGACGTATTCCGTCATGTTCCGTTTGCGTGGCGTGTCGTCGCGTTGCCAGATATCGCCATCACGCTCATCGACGTAGTAGGGGAAGCTCACGGTGTCGCGGTCGTGGTTGCACAGGGCGACATACAGGTTGATGGCCGGCAGCAGCTCGCCCATCAGGGTGTGCACTTCTTTCAGAAAGTCGTAAAACGACAGACCCGCAGTGGCGCGCTCGGCAATCCGGTAGAAGACCTGGTGGAAGACCTCGTTCTTCTGCTGCTTGAGCGTGTCGTGCTCGGCTTGCAGGGCCTGGAACTTCTGTTCCAGCAGATGCAGTGGTGTGGGCGAGTCTTCGGACATGGACGCGCCTAGGACTCCATGTTGCGCAGCGCAGCCTCAATGGCCGCTGCAGTAGCCAGCGGCTTCTCCATGGGAAACAGGTGGCTGCCATCGAGCATCATGGTGCGGCCTTTGGTGATTTTCTCGGTCATGGCCATGCCGACCTGCTTCATCTCATGGGAGGCCCGTCCGCCAATGAAGGTGACGGGACACTTGACCGGGTGGCGCGACAGCAGGCGGTCCAGGTTGTCGGGCACGGTGTTGTAGAACAGGGTTTCCACATCACGGTGAAAGCCCAGTACCCGTTTGCCATCGATGGCAGACGTGCCGTACGTCACATAGTCCAGCAGCACCTGGTCGTCCCATTTGGCGAAAGCCTTCTTGTTGCGAAAGTGTGCATAGGCAGCTTCCACAGAGGGCCAGCTGTCGCGGCGCTGGCGGCTGACTGCGCCAGGAGAGATGGAGCCCATCACTTGCGTGCTCTTCATCACACCCACCGCAGTCGAGCGCCAGCCGCCCAGAATCGGTGAGTCAATCAGTACCACGCCACGTGCCAACTCGGGAAAGCGTGCGGCTGCCATCAGACTCAGAAACCCACCCAGTGAGTGGCCGACCAGCCACGCTGGCTCACCGGCCTTGTCCACTTCGGGCAGGGCGAAATCGGCCAGCTGCTGCACCACATGGGGCCAGTTGTTGGTGACCGGGTAGCGCGGGTCATGCCCGAATTTTTCGGGTGCCTTGACCGTAAAGCCGCGCGAACGCAGGTTCTTGAACAGGACCTTGTAAGTGCTGGCAGGAAAACTGTTGGCGTGGGAAAAAATGATCAGCGGCATGGGGGCAATCGGGGCTAGATGAGCTTTTCGTCGGGGGTGGTGATTTTCTTGAGCGGCAGGCTGCGCGTCGAAGGAATCAGCAACGGCACATCGGTGCGACCACCGTTCCAGGCCGGGTCTTCGATGCTGTCGAACACTTCGCGCAGTTTCTGGCCCCAGCTGTTGTGCAGCATTTTGAAGTAGGGATTGTTCTCGTCAATGCACACCACCTTGTCGGTGTGGAAAGTGTTGGCTTCGTACACCACCATGTCCAGCGGCAGGCCCACCGACAAGTTGGACTTGAGCGTGGAATCCATCGACACCAGGGCGCACTTGGCGGCCTCGTCCAGTGGCGTGGTGGGCGTGATGACGCGGTCCAGCACCGGCTTGCCATATTTGGACTCACCCACCTGGAAGTAGGGCGTCTCAGGCGTGGCTTCGATGAAGTTGCCCGCGGAATACACCTGAAACAGGCGCATGCCTTCGCCCTGGATCTGGCCGCCAAAAATCAGCGAAACGTTGAAATCGACCCCCGCCTGCTTGAGCGATCCGGCATCGCGGTCGTGCACCTTGCGGATGGCCGAGCCCAGCACCCGGGCTGCATCGAACATGCTTTTGGCGTTCCAGATGGTGATGCCTTCGTCATCGTCGTGGTCCTTGAGCTTTTCGATCTGCAGGATTTCACGCACCGACTGGGAAATGCTCAGGTTGCCGGCCGACAGCAGCACCATGAAGCGGTCGTCGGGCTTCTCGTACACGATCATCTTGCGGAAGGTGCTGATCTGGTCGAGCCCGGCGTTGGTGCGGGAGTCGGAGAGGAACACCAGGCCGGCGTTGAGTTTGATGGCGACGCAGTAGGTCATTTTTCCAGGTTCGTGGGAGCAAAACCTAGAGTGTATCGGGTGGGGTTCCGCAGACCCCGGCAGACTCTAGCGGGCAATCCTGCGCGCAATGGCGCGGGCCAGCCAGTCGGGCGTCATGCTGGTCAGGCGGAACATCCAGACCGCCTGCCAGTTCAATGGCCAGTGGACCTTGCCAAACGAACCGGTAAAGTGGGCCGCCTTCCACACCGTGGCGGCCACGTCTTCGGGGGTGAGCTGCACGCCCAGGCGGTCGGCACTGCGCGCCTGGATGTCCTTGAGCATGGCGGTGCGCACATACAGCGGCATGATGTCCATGACACGGATGCCATCGTCCTGCCACTCGATGTTCAGGGCTTCGGTCAAACCGCGTATGGCGAATTTGGTACTGGAATAGGTTGCCAGCGACGCCTGTCCATAGACGGCCGAGGTGGACGACAGGTTGATGACGCGGGCGCCTGGCGTGGTTTGCAGGTACTGCCGGGCCAGGTAGCAACCATTGAGCACGCCCTTGATGTTCACGTCCACCAGCGCATGGTGCTGGGCCAGCGGGCTGGCGGCAAAGGGGCCGGAGATCAGGATGCCGGCGTTGTTCAGCAGAACATCCAGACGCCCGCATTGCGAATGGAAAGCCGCCAGCGCAATGGCCCAGTCGTCGGTCTGCGTGACATCCACGCGAAATGCCTGCGCTTTTTCGGTGCCCAGTTCCTGCACCAGTGTGTCCAGCGCAGACTGGTCAATGTCGGCCACACCGACCCGCCAGCCCTGGCTGGCAAAGAGCCTGGCGCAGGCGCGCCCGATGCCGTTGGCGGCGCCAGTGATGAAGATGCAGCGGCGGGCTTCCTGGGTCATGGCAATTCCTTGGCGGGAGGGGTAGACAGAGCGGCATGGACACGCGCACGGGCGAATTGCGCCAGCGTTTCCAGTGCCTGCACGGAGGAACGCAGGAACAGGGCCTGCAGGTGGAACACGTGCCAGCGCCCGCGGTGGATGTCCAACTGGCAATCCACTCCGCAGGCGACTGCATGCTCGGCCAGTCGGATGGAATCCGACAGCAGGATTTCCCGGTCGCCGACCTGGATGTGCATCGGTGGCAACTCCTGGAGGGACGTTGCCAGCGGCGTATGGCTGGGTGTGCCCGGCGGGCAGCGGTACCAGGCCACGCCCTGTTCCACCCAGCCCTTGCGGACCATGGGGTCGGTGCCAGCCTGTTCCTGCACGCTAGCGCCACCGAGGGTGGGGTCGGTGACCGGCGAAATCAGCGCCAGGCCGGCGGGTTGTGGTGCGCCCTGGTCCCGCAACTGGATGGCCAGCGCCAGCGCTAGTGCGCCACCAGCCGAGTCGCCTGCCAGAACAATGCGCGAGGGCGCGTAGCCTTGTTGTAGCAGGGCTTGGTACACCCTGGTGGCGTCTTCCAGTGCAGCCGGATAGGGGTGTTCGGGGGCCAGCCGGTAGTCCGGCGCCCACACCGGTATGCCGCTGGCGTGGGCCAGGTGGGAGGTGATGCTGCGGTGCGTGTGCGGGCTGGCCACGCAAAACGCGCCACCATGCAGGTACAGCACCACGCCGTCGGCTGTGGTGGCCTTCGGGTGGGTGATGGTGACCGGGATGTTGCCGATCACGGTGGTCTGCCGTTGCACACCCGAGCGTGCCGGCATGAGGATGGACAGCACATTCACCCAGCGCCGTTGCGCCACTGCGCCATAGGGCGGGCCGATGAAAGTGCGAAACGCCACGCGCAGAAAACCCCGCAAAAATGCCGATTGCGCCTGCTCGACGATGTCGGTGGGTGCGGCAATCTCTGCCGTCGGGGCGACGGCCTCGGTGCGGGGTTCTGAAAAGCGGTAAGCATCCAGACTGCCGCGTTTGAGCAACCAGCGGTAGCTCAGTGTGAAGCCGGGCCAGTTGGTGCTGTTGTGCCCCTGGGCATCGACATACCAGCTTGTGCAGACACTCCAGACCGAATTTTTGAGGCGCTGCTGGATATGCGCGTTGAAGCGAAGGAACGGGGCTTCCCGCACCTCGATGGTGCTGGTGCCCGTGGCACGCATCTGCTGCAGGCAGCGCACCACATGGGCAATCTGGCTTTCCAGCATGTAGACGATGGAGTTGTGTCCCAGGTTGGTGTTGGGGCCATACAGCATGAAGAAGTTGGGAAAGCCCGGTACCGTCAGTCCGAGGTAGGCCTTGGCGCCGCCCTTCCACGCTGTCTGCAGGTCCAGGCCCTGGCGACCTGTGATGCGCATGGGCGCCAGGAATTCGGTGGCCGCAAAGCCGGTGCCGAAGACGATCGCATCGGCGGGGTGCAACTTGCCGTCCTGGGTCTCGATGCCCTCGGGCGTGACGCGCCGGATGCCTTCGGTGCACAGCGCCACCTGGGGTTTGGCAAATGTGGCCAAGTATTCGCTGGACAGCAGGATGCGCTTGCAGCCGATCTGGTAGTCCGGCGTCATCTTCGCCCGCAGCGTTGGGTCCTGTACCTGGCGTTTGAGCAGACGGTGGAAGGGCATGAGTCCTGCAGGCTTCATCAGCCACTGGAAGCGCGTGAACGCCAGTGCGCGGGACTCGTACTTGAGGTAGATGCCTGCACGGTGAAGCTTGCTGAGCCAGGGCAAGGCAAACAGCTTTTTCTCCAGGCCGGTGTAGGGCCGATCCGGCCTGGGAAGGATGTAGGCAGGTGAGCGCTGGAACACCGAGAGCTGCGCTACGCGGTCGGCAATGGCGGGCACAAACTGGATGGCCGAGGCGCCGGTGCCGACCGCCGCCACGCGTTTGCCGTCCAGCGCGTACTGGTGGTCCCACTGGGCCGAGTGGAATGTATGTCCCTTGAAGGTCTCCAGACCGGGCAGTTGCGGCAGCACCGGACGGCTGAGTTGCCCGGTGGCTGTGATCAGCAGCTTGGCCGTGAATTGTTGTCCATCGGCGGTGGTGACTGTCCAGCGGGAGTGACGCTCATCAAACTCCGCCTGGCGCATCTCGACGCCAAAGCGCACGTGCGGCAGCAGGGCGTATTTGCGGGCGCAGTGCTGCAGGTAGCTGTGAATTTCGCCCTGGGTGGCGAACACGCGCGACCAGTCGGGGTTGGGCTCAAACGAGAACGAGTACAGGTGCGAAGGCACGTCGCAGGCCGCGCCGGGGTAGCTGTTGTCGCGCCAGACGCCGCCCACATCCTGGGTCTTTTCCAGGATGACAAAATTCTCGATGCCCTGTTGCTTCAGGGCGATGGCCATGCCCAGTCCGGCAAAGCCAGTTCCGATGATGATGGCGTCCAGGTTGCTGGCATGCGCCAGCCCACCCGGTTGCAGGTGCTCTGTCATTGTCTGTCTCCTCACGCGCCCCGGTGTGCTGGGACGTCTAGTTTTTATGGGTAAGCGCTTTGAGCTGGTACAGCGCTTCCAGGGCCTCGCGCGGGGTCAGGGCGTCGGGGTTGATGGCCACCAGTGCGGTTTCCACAGCCGAAGCTGTTGCTGTTTCCGTCACTGGCGGCGCAGCGAACAAGTCTACCTGCGCCTGGGAGTCTGCGGCGTGGGATTCCAGGGCTTCCAGCGTGTGCCGTGCCTGATTCAGCACCGCCGCCGGCATGCCTGCCAGGCGCGCCACCTGGATGCCGTAGCTGCGGCTGGCAGGACCCGGCTCGATGGCGTGCAGGAACACAATGTCGCGGCCGGCTTCGGCTGCGCTCACGTGGACATTCAGCGCCGCGTGGTGCGTGGCGGGGAACTCGGTAAGTTCGAAGTAGTGCGTGGCGAACAGGGTGAAGGCTTGCGTCTTGTCGTGCAGTTGGGTGGCGATGGCACTGGCCAGGGCCAGGCCGTCAAAGGTGCTGGTACCGCGGCCAATTTCGTCCATCAGTACCAGGCTGTGCGGTGTGGCGCTGTGCAGGATCTGCGCGCCTTCGGTCATCTCCAGCATGAAGGTGGACTGGGCGTTGGCCAGATCGTCAGCCGCACCAATGCGGGTGTGGATGGCATCGATCGGCCCCAGGCGGCAGGCGCTTGCCGGCACGTAGCTGCCCATGCTGGCCAGCAGCACGATGAGGGCGACCTGGCGCATGTAGGTGGACTTGCCGCCCATGTTGGGGCCGGTGATGATCTGCATGCGCGCCTTGGGACCCAACCGGGTGTCGTTGGCGATAAAGTTGCCACTGGATAGTTCGGCCAGCCGCGCCTGCACCACCGGGTGACGGCCCTGCGTGATGTCAATGCAGGGTTCGGCGACAAATTGCGGGGCGTTCCAGTCCAGCGTCAACGCGCGTTCGGTCAGCGCACACAGCGCATCGAGTGCTGCCAGCGCACGGGCCACGCGGGTGAGCTGCGGGATATGTGCCTGCAACTGGTCCAGCACCTGCTCGAACAAATATTTCTCGCGTGCCAGTGCACGCTCCTGCGCACTCAGGGCCTTGTCTTCAAAGGCCTTGAGTTCGGGGGTGATGAAGCGTTCGGCATTTTTCAGGGTCTGGCGGCGGCGGTAATCGTCGGGCACCTTGTCCACCTGGCCGGTAGTCACCTCGATGTAGAAGCCATGCACCTTGTTGAACTGCACACGCAGATTGGCAATGCCGGTGCGGGCTTTCTCGCGCACTTCGAGGTCCAGCAGGAATGCATCGCAATTGGTCTGGATGCCACGCAGTTCGTCCAGATCCGCGTCAAAGCCATCGGCAATCACGCCACCATCGCGCACCAGCGCGGCTGGTTCGGCGGCGATGGCGCGGCCCAACAGCACCGCACAGTCGGTGGGGGGCTGCAGCGCCTGGGAAATATGGGCCAAATAGCCCTCTAGCCCCCGTAGATGCTGCGCGAGCAGCTCTGTTTTTTGTAGCGTTTGCACCAGGGCCACGAGTTCGCGCGGGCGCACCTGGCGCAGCGCGGTGCGGGCGGTGATGCGCTCCACATCGGCGCAACCCTTGAGCTGGCCGCGCAGCGTTTGCCACAGGTTGGATTTCAACGTACTGATGGCGTGCAGCCGGTGTTGCGCTTCGCTGCGATCCCGGCGGGGCTCCAGCAGCCAGCTTTTGAGCATGCGGCTGCCCATGCCGGTCATGCAGGTGTCGAGCAGGCTGAACAGCGTGGGGCTGTCTTCGCCGCGCAGCGT
>CAUJJV010000248.1 GCA_963205375.1 Pseudomonadota bacterium | reverse complement strand
CGCAATGTCTCTCGCCCATCTTGCCTCCCTGCGTCTTGTCGCCGCTGCCGCCCTGGCCGCCTGCTCTGTGGCCGCTGTGGCCCAGTCCACCGAACCCGTACGCGTGGGCCTGCTGAGCACCCTGTCTGGCCCCGGCGCCGGACTGGGCGTGGATATCCGTGATGGCTTCCAGCTTGCGGTCAAGCTCAACGATGGCAAGCTCGGTGGCCGCGCCGCCGAAGTGATCGTGGCCGATGACCAGGCCAACCCCGATGTGGGCCGCCAGACCGCCGACCGCCTGGTCAAGCGCGACAAGGTGGACTTCATGACTGGCGTGGTGTTCTCCAACGTGATGCTGGCAGTGGGCGCGCCCACCTTCCAGTCCAAGACTTTCTACATCAGCGCCAACGCCGGCCCCTCGCAGTACGCAGGCGAGCAGTGCAACCCCTACTTCTTCAGCGCCTCGTACCAGAACGACAACATGCACGAGGCCGTGGGCAAGACGGTCACCGACAAGGGCTTCAAGCGTGTGGCGCTGATCGCCCCCAACTACCCCGCCGGCAAGGACGCGCTGACCGGCTTCAAGCGTTTCTACAAGGGCGAAGTGGCCTCCGAGACCTACACCGCGCTGAACCAGCTGGACTACAGCGCCGAGCTCTCCAAGCTGCGCGCCACCAAGCCCGACGCGGTCTACATCTTCCTGCCCGGCGGCCTGGGCATCAACTTCATCAAGCAGTTTGTGGGTGCCGGCCTGTCGAAAGACATCACGCTGTTTGGCCCCGGCTTTTCGGGTGACGAGGATGTGATCAAGGCCGTGGGCGACCCCATGCTGGGCATGTTCAACACCTCGCAGTGGGGTCACGACATGGACAACGCGGCCAACAAGAAATTTGTGGCTGCGTTTGAAAAGGCCTATGGCCGCCTGCCCACGCTGTACGCCGCGCAGGGCTACGACGCCGCGCGCCTGATGGATGCTGCGGTGCGCGACAGCAAGGGCAAGCTCGACGACAAGGCCGCCGTCAAGAAAGCGCTGGAGGCCGCCAAGTTCGACTCGGTGCGTGGCGCCTTCAAGTTCAACACCAACCACTTCCCGATCCAGGACTACTACCTGCGCGTGATCACCAAAGACACCAAGGGCCGCATCACCAACCGTACGCTGGGCGCGGTGTTCAAGAACCATGCGGACGCCTACGTGGGCAACTGCAAGATGCCGGCACTGTAAACGTGTCTGAGGTGTTTCCGGGTTTGCGCCACTGATGTCGGGAATCTTGTTACTGGAGCAGGCCTTGAATGGCCTGCAGCTGGGGCTCATGCTGTTTTTGCTGGCAGCGGGCCTCACGCTGGTGTTCGGCATCATGGACATGGTGAACCTGGCCCACGGCTCGCTCTACATGGTGGGCGCCTATCTGATCGCCACCGTATCCGCTGCGGCCGATTCCTTCTGGGTGGGCCTGGGGGTGGGTGTGCTGGCCACTGCCGTACTGGGCATGCTGCTGGAAGTGACCGTGCTGCGCCGCCTCTACAGCCGCGACCATGTGACCCAGGTGCTGGGCACGTTTGCCATCCTGCTCATGTGCAACGAAGGGGTGCGCATGGTGTGGGGCTCGCAACCCATATCGCTGAACCCGCCCGCTGCACTGGCGGGCCCGGTGGAACTACTGCCCGGCTTTTATTACCCCGCTTTTCGCCTGCTCATCATTGGGGTGGGCCTGGCCACGGCACTCGTGCTCTACCTGCTGGTCACGCGTACGCGCATGGGCATGCAGGTGCGGGCCGGTGCCTCCAACCGCGACATGGCGCTGGCAATGGGCACCAATGTGCAGCGCCTGTTCACCGCCGTGTTTGGCTTGGGTGCTGCGCTGTGCGCGCTGGCCGGCGGCATGCTGGGGCCGCTGCTGGCGGTGCAGGTGGGCATGGGTGAGAGCATTTTGATTCTGGCCTTTGTGGTCATCGTGATTGGTGGCATTGGCTCCATCCGCGGCGCGCTGGTCGGCGCCCTGCTGGTGGGCCTGGTGGACTCCGGCGGGCGCACCCTGCTGCCGATGCTGTTCGAGGCGCTGTTCAGCCCGCAAGTCGCCGCCGATGCAGCGCCGGCCGTGGCCTCCATCCTGATTTATGTGCTGATGGCCACGGTGCTGGCCTTCAAGCCGCGTGGACTGTTTCCCGCCCATGGCTAGGCCCGAGCCTTCATCCGTCAGCCTGTTGCAGCACAAGTTGAACTTGCGCTGGACGCTGCCGCTGCTGGCCGCGCTGTGCGCCCTGCCCTGGGTGGCGGCCGCGCTGGGCGACAGTTTTTATGTGACGCTGGCCACGCGCATTCTGGTGTTTGCACTGGCTGCCACCAGTCTGAATTTGATCCTGGGTTTTGGCGGCATGGTCAGTTTTGGGCATGCGGCTTTTGTGGGCGTGGGCGCCTACACCGTGGGCATTCTCATGCAGCATGGCATCACCAGCGCCTGGCTGGCCTGGCCGCTGGCCATGGCGGTGAGCGCACTGCTGGCGCTGCTCATCGGTGCCATCAGCCTGCGCACGCAGGGCGTGTACTTCATCATGATCACGCTGGCCTTTGCGCAGATGCTGTATTACCTGGCCGTGTCGCTCAAGGCCTATGGTGGCGACGATGGGCTCTCGCTGCCCGGCCGCTCGGCACTGGGCGGCGGGGTGGAGCTGACCGACACCACGCTGTATTACGTGACACTCGCCCTGCTGGTGGCCACCGTGGTCTTTATCACGCGCCTGCTCAACGCGCGTTTTGGCCAGGCCCTGCAGGCCATCCGTGAGAACGAGGTGCGCATGGCCGCGCTGGGCTACGCGGTGCTGCGCTACAAGCTGGTGGCCTTCGCGCTGGCGGGCGGGCTAGCCGGCCTGGCAGGCGCGCTATTGGCCAACCAGGGCGGCTTTGTCAGCCCCTCGCTCATGCAGTGGAGCCAGTCCGGCATGCTGATGGTGATGGTGATTCTGGGCGGCGTGGGCCATGTGCTGGGCGGTCTGGTGGGCGCCGCGGCCTTTCTGCTCATGGAAGAATTCCTGGGCCACATGACCGAGCACTGGCAGCTGGGCCTGGGCGCGCTGCTGTTGCTGGTGGTGCTGGTGGCTCCCCAGGGACTCATGAGCCTGCTGAAGCGGAGGGCGCCATGAGCACGGTGCCGCTGCTGCAGGTCAACGATTTGGTGAAGCGTTTTGGCGCACTCGCTGCCACCGACCACGCCAGCTTGCACGTGCAACCGGGCCAGATCCACGCACTGATTGGCCCCAATGGCGCAGGCAAGACCACGCTGATCCAGCAGATCTCCGGTGCGCTCCAACCCGACTCTGGCCACATTGTGTTTGACGGCTACGACGTCACCAGCCAACCTATCCACCGCCGCGTGCACCGCGGCCTGTCGCGCAGCTACCAGATCACCAATGTGTTTTTGCGCCTGAGCGTGCTGGACAACCTGGCCCTGGCCTTGCAGGCCGTGGATGGCAGCAGCCTGCGCTTCTGGCGTGCTGCGCATACCGAGGTGCAGCGCATGGACCGCGCCGCTGCCGTGGCGCGACGCGTCGGTTTGGGCCAGCGGCTGGACGCCCTGGCCGGTGCACTCTCACACGCCGAACAACGCCAGCTGGAAGTGGGCCTGGCGCTGGCCAGTGGCCCCAAGCTACTGTTGCTGGACGAACCCTTGGCAGGCATGGGCCCCGATGAATCCCAGCGCATGGTGGAACTGCTGCACAGCCTGCGCGCGGACACCACGCTATTACTGGTGGAGCACGACATGGACGCGGTGTTCCAGCTGGCCGATGCGATCTCGGTGCTGGTGTTTGGCAAAGTGATTGCCAGCGGCACGCCTGCTGCCATTCGCGAAGACGCCGAGGTGCGCCGCGCCTACCTGGGCGACGATGCAGTGCCCAGCCACCAGTCTGCCTAAAACGCCATGGAAACCCTGCTCGACATCACCGACCTGGACACCGCCTATGGCAGCAGCCAGGTGCTGTTTGGCCTGAGCCTGCGCATCCCCGCTGGTGGCGTGGCCACGCTGTTGGGGCGCAATGGCATGGGCAAGACCACCACGGTGCGCAGCATCCTGGGCCTCACACCTGCGCGCAGCGGCAGCATTCGTTTTAGGGGTGAGCGGATTGACCAGCTCAGCCCCGACCGCATTGCGCGCATGGGCGTGGCTGTGGTGCCCGAGGGGCGGCAGATTTTCCCCAACCTCACGGTGCTGGAAAACCTGAAAGCCTTTGCCGCACAGCGCAACGCCAGCCCCACACCGTGGACGCTGGAGCGCATTTACGCCCTGTTTCCGGTGCTGGAGCAACGCGCGCGCAACATGGGCAACCAGCTCTCGGGCGGAGAACAACAGATGCTGGCCATTGGCCGCGCGCTGATGACCAACCCACACCTCTTGATACTGGACGAGGCCACCGAAGGCCTGGCACCGCTGATTCGCGAGGACATCTGGGCCTGCCTGGCGGCCCTGCGCGCGCAGGGCCAGAGCATTCTGGTGATCGACAAGTACGTGCAACGCCTGTTGCCGCTGGCGCAGCAGCACACCATCATCGAACGCGGCCGTGTGGTCTGGAACGGTGACTCCGTCACCTTGGCCGCGCAACCCAACCTCTGGCACCAATACGTCGGCATCTGACCATAGGAACACGATATGCCCAAGCTTTACCGCGACTTCGACAACCAGGCGCAGATTGATGCGCAGTACAACCCCTCACTGGCCCTGCCAGACCCGGCCGCACCGGGACGGCACTTTGTAGCGCAATCCGAGAAAGCGCGGGCCACTTTGCCCTGCGTGCTGGATGTGCCCTACGGCCCGACCCGCGAAGAAACGCTCGACATCTTTCCCGCGGCTTCGCGGCCCGATGGCTCCAAGGCGCCTGTGTTCATCTTCATCCATGGCGGCTACTGGCGCGCACTCTCCAGCAAGGAATTCAGCTGCGTCGCCCTGGGGCTGCAGCCGCTGGGCATTACCAGCGTGGTCGTCAACTACGCGCTGGCGCCGCGGGTCAGCATCGATGAAATCACCCGCCAGACCCGTGCCGCCGCGGCCTGGACCCTGCGCAATATCCAGAACTACGGTGGCGACCCGGCACGCGTGGGCATTGGTGGCCACTCGGCGGGCGGCCACCTGACAGCCATGTGCCTGCAGACCCCATGGGCAGAAGACTATGGGCTGCCGCAGGACCCATTCAAGGCTGCCCTGCTGTTCAGCGGCCTGTACGACATCGAGCCACTGCGTTACAGCTACCTGCAACCGCAGATCCAGCTGGACGATGGCATCGTGCGCCGCAACTCGCCCGCCTTTCTGACGCGCCCCTGCGCCACACCGGCCTGGGTGACCTGGGGTTCGCTGGAATCGCCGGAATTTGCGCGCCAGGCGCAGATATTGGATGCCGCCTGGCGCGGGCACGGCAATGCGTCCGAGCTGCGTGCCATCGACGGCGCCGACCACTTCACGGTGATCCGCGGGCTGGAACAACCCGACAGCGAAGTGGCGCAGTGGCTGGCGGCCAAGCTGGTGCGCTAGGGGTTCAAAAGCTACGTCACCTCGGGGAAACACCCCCTATTGCCAGCCGGGGTTTGGGCGCAGAATGCCTCGCCATGGACACCCTAAACCCCGTCGCGCAGGAACCCTACCGTGATCGCAAGCGGTACGCATGGCTGTTCTCTTTGCTGGTGCCCAGCATCGTGGGCATCGGGCCCGCGCTGGTGCTGGCCACCGGGGACCCGCGCATGCTGTGGATCCAGGTGGTGTTTTTTTACCTGGTGCTCCCGGTGCTGGACCTGCTCATGGGCGAGGACCTGAGCAACCCGCCCGAGTCGGCTGTCCCGGCGCTGGAGGCGGACATGTACTACCGCTGGGTCACCTACCTGCTGGCGCCCATTCTGTGGGGCTCCTTCATTTTCAGTGCCTGGTTTGTGGCTACCACGCCCCTGCCGCTGCACGGCTTGATGGCCATGGTACTGATCACCGGCTCGGTCGGTGGCTTCTGCATCAACCTGGGGCACGAGATGGGCCACAAGAACACGCCGCTGGAGCGCTGGCTGGCCAAGCTGGTGCTGGCGCCCACCGGTTACGGGCACTTCTCGGTCGAACACAACCGCGGCCACCATCGGGATGTGGCAACGCCGATTGACCCGGCTTCCTCACGCATGGGTGAGTCGATTTACAGCTTTGTGCTGCGCGAGATGCCAGGGGCGCTGGTGCGGGCCTGGAACCTGGAAGCCACCCGCCTGCGCAATGCCAAGTTACCCGTCTGGTCCCTGCACAACGAAATACTGCAGCCGGCGCTGATCACACTGCTGCTCTGGACCGCATTGCTGGTATGGCTGGGCGTGCAGATACTGCCGTTTCTGGTGGTTGCGTCGTTCTGGGCGAACTTCCAGCTGACATCGGCCAACTACATAGAGCACTACGGTTTGCTGCGGGCAGAGCGGGCCCCAGGCAAATACGAGCCGTGCCAGCCCCACCACTCCTGGAACAGCAACCACATCGTGTCGAATTGGGCGCTGTTCCATTTGCAGCGCCATTCAGACCACCATGCCCATCCACTGCGGCGCTACCAGTCGCTGCGCCACTTTGACAACCTGCCCACGCTGCCCAACGGCTACTTCGGCATGTTTCTGGTGGCCTACATTCCGCCGCTGTGGCGCTACGTGATGGACGAGCGCCTGCTCAAAGTGGTGGGCCGCGATGCCAGTCGCATCAACATCGATCCGGCAAAACGCTCCGCCATAGTCCGGCGTTACCAGCTCACGGATGCCGGATAAATTGCTCTGTTTTTAATAGCTACCCACACTGGATATACAAGGGCCAGAGGCCAATTTGACTACATATTGCGTCGGTACTGGCCGCCCACCTCGAACAGGGCAGTGGTGATTTGCCCCAACGAGCAGACCCGCACTGCATCCATCAGCACTTCAAACACGTTTTTGTTTTCGATGACGGCCTGCTGCAAGGTCTTGAGCATGGCCGGGGCCTTGTCTTTATTCCGGTCATGGAAGTCGGCCAGGCGTTTGAGCTGGCTCTGCTTCTCATCGTCGGTGCTGCGGGCCAGCTCCAGCTTGTCCAGCACAGCGTCACCATGCGGGTTGCGGAAGGTGTTGACGCCGATGATGGGCAGCTCGCCCGTGTGCTTGAGCATTTCGTAGGTCATGCTCTCGTCCTGGATCTTTCCGCGCTGGTAGCCGGTTTCCATCGCGCCCAGCACGCCTCCTCGGTCAGCAATGGCCTCAAATTCCTTGAGTACCGCCTCTTCCACCAGTTCGGTGAGTTCTTCGATGATGAAGGCGCCCTGACTGGGGTTCTCATTCTTGGCCAGGCCCCACTCGCGGTTGATGATGAGCTGGATGGCCATGGCGCGGCGCACCGAGTCCTCGGTGGGCGTGGTGATGGCCTCGTCGAACGCGTTGGTGTGCAGGCTGTTGCAGTTGTCGTAGATCGCAATCAAGGCCTGCAGCGTGGTGCGGATGTCGTTAAACTGGATTTCCTGCGCATGCAGTGAGCGGCCGCTGGTCTGGATGTGGTATTTCAGCTTCTGGCTGCGCTCGTTGGCACCGTACTTCTCTTTCATCGCCACCGCCCAGATGCGGCGCGCCACGCGGCCCATGACGGTGTACTCGGGGTCCATGCCGTTGCTGAAGAAGAAGGAAAGGTTGGGCGCAAAGTCGTCAATGTGCATGCCGCGCGCCAGGTAGGCCTCGACAAACGTGAAGCCATTGCTCAGCGTGAACGCCAGCTGGCTGATCGGGTTGGCGCCAGCTTCGGCAATGTGGTAACCGCTGATGGACACGCTGTAGAAGTTGCGCACGTTGTGGTGCACAAAGTAGCTGGCAATGTCGCCCATCACCTTGAGCGAGAACTCGGTGGAAAAGATGCAGGTGTTCTGACCCTGGTCTTCTTTCAGGATGTCGGCCTGCACCGTGCCGCGCACATTGGCCAGCACCCATTCCTTGATCTTGGCAATTTCGGTGTCGGTGGGGTCGCGGCCATTGTCAGCCTTGAACTTCTCGATGTTCTGGTCGATGGCCGCATTCATGAACATGGCCAGAATGCTGGGTGCCGGACCATTGATGGTCATGGACACGCTGGTGGCCTGGTTGCACAGGTCGAACCCGTCGTACAGCACCTTCAGGTCGTCCAGCGTGGCTATGGAGACGCCCGAATTACCTACCTTGCCGTAGATGTCCGGACGCGGGTCGGGGTCGTTGCCATACAGCGTGACCGAGTCGAACGCGGTGGACAGGCGCTTGGCGTCCATACCACTGGAGAGCAGCTTGAAGCGGCGGTTGGTGCGGAAGGCATCGCCCTCGCCGGCGAACATGCGGGTGGGGTCTTCGTTCTCGCGCTTGAAGGCAAAGGTGCCTGCGGTGTAGGGGTAGCTGCCGGGCACGTTGTCCAGCATCAGCCACTTCAAAACTTCGCCATCGTCTTCGTACTGGGGCAGGGCCACCTTGCGGATGGTGGTGCCACTCAAGGATTGGGTGGTGAGCGCGGTACGGATTTCCTTGTCGCGGATCTTCACCACGTACTCTTCACCGCTGTAGGCCTTTTGCATTTCGGGCCACTGGGCCAACAGTTTGCGGGCATCGGCATCCTGACGCTCCACACGATGGGTGGCCAGGTCCAGCGCTGCTTCGGCCGCACGCGCCTTGCCGGGTTTGTCTACTTCCAGCATCACGGCCGCGGCACGCAACTGCTGAATTTCGCGGGCCAGCCGCGCCTGCGCACGCGCACGCTTCTTGTAGCCGCGCACGGTATCGCTGATCTCGGCCAGATAGCGCGTGCGGGCTGCAGGCACTACCGGGGTCTGGTTGCTGCTGTGGCGCACGTTGACGCGCGGCAGCTGACCGGCGTCTGTGGCCGGCAGCCCCAGCGCCTGCAGGCGGGGCAGCATGGCCTGGTACAGGGCAGTCACACCGTCGTCGTTGAAGCGCGCGGCCATGGTGCCGAAGACCGGCATCTGCTCGGCGGGTGTGGTCCAGGCTTCCTTGTTGCGCTGCACCTGCTTGGCCACATCCCGCAGCGCATCGCTGGCGCCCTTGCGGTCGAACTTGTTGATGGCCACGAACTCGGCAAAGTCGAGCATGTCGATCTTTTCCAGCTGGCTGGCTGCGCCAAACTCCGGTGTCATCACATACAACGGCACATCCACATGCGGAACGATGGCCGCGTCACCCTGTCCAATGCCCGAGGTTTCCACCACGATCAGATCGAACCCCGCCACCTTGCAGGCAGCAATCACATCGGGCAGCGCCGCGCTGATTTCGGAGCCGAAGTCCCGGGTGGCCAGGCTGCGCATGAATACGCGGGGACCCTGCTGCCAGGGGCTGATGGCGTTCATGCGGATACGGTCGCCCAATAGCGCGCCACCGCTCTTGCGACGGCTGGGGTCAATGGAGATGACTGCCACGCGCAGGTTGTCGCTCTGGTCCAGGCGCAGGCGGCGGATCAACTCGTCAGTCAGCGATGACTTGCCAGCGCCACCGGTTCCGGTGATCCCCACGACTGCTATATTTTTTGTAGCTGCTTGCGAACGAATGGCGAGGGCTAGAGCCTCATTTACCTTGGAAGCCTCCATGGCGGTGAGCAACTGGGCCAAAGCACGCCAGCTGGCCTCGGTATGGCCCTGTATGGCATTCAGGTCGGTAGGGGCCAGGGCGCTCAGATCTTTGTCGCAGCGCATGACCATTTCGCCGATCATGCCCTGCAGGCCCATGCGCTGGCCATCCTCAGGGCTGTAAATGCGACTGACACCGTAAGCGTGGAGTTCACGAATTTCCGGCGGCACGATCACACCACCACCACCACCGAATACCTGGATGTGCTCGCCACCCCGGCTCTTGAGCAGGTCCACCATGTACTTGAAGTACTCCACGTGCCCGCCCTGGTAGGAGCTGATGGCGATGCCCTGCACGTCTTCCTGCAAGGCCGCGGTGACCACTTCGTCCACACTGCGGTTGTGCCCGAGGTGGATGACTTCTGCGCCCATGCCCTGCAGGATGCGGCGCATGATGTTGATAGCGGCGTCGTGCCCATCGAACAGGCTCGCAGCAGTGACAAAGCGCACCTTGTTCGTGGGGCGGTAGTTGGCCAGGGCCTTGAATTCAGCGGACAGGTCAGTCATTTTGGAATGTCTCCGGGAGTCAGCAGGCAATGAGAATGCATGTGCCTGACTTGACGTTTACGTAAACGTCAATCTTATCTAGTTTTCCCTGGAAAAGACACGGGGCGCCAGAGCGCCCCGATATCCAGAACCTGGCACGCATGTGCCTGGCACCATGTTTTACTTGTAAAGCATCTCCGGCAGCCACATGCCAATGGCCGGGAACTGGTACAGCAGGAAGATCGCAAACACCTGGATGGCCATAAAGGGCAGCATGCCGGCAAAAATCTGGTTCAGCGTCACATGCGGGGGGCTCACACCCTTCAGATAAAACGCAGCCATTGCCACAGGTGGGCTCAGGAACGCGGTTTGCAAATTCAGCGCCACCAGCAAGCCAAAAAACAGGGGATCGATGCCGAAGTGGGGCAGCAACGGAATGAAGATCGGCATGAAAATCACGATGATCTCGGTCCACTCCAGCGGCCAGCCCAGCAGGAAAATCACCACCTGCGCCAGGATCATGAACTGCACTGGCGTCATGTTCATCGACAGCACCCAGGTGTTGATGATTTCCTGCCCGCCCAGCAACGCGAACGCCGCCGAGAAGATGCTCGATCCCACAAACAACCAGCACACCATGGCACTGGTTTTTGCCGTGAGGTAGACCGACTCCCGCATCACCTGCATATTCAGCCGGCGATACGCTGCGGCCAGCAAGATGCCCCCCAGCGAGCCCATGGCTGCCGCCTCAGTTGGCGTTGCCACGCCAAAAACGATGGTGCCCAGTACCGCCAGAATCATCATCGCCAGCGGGAAGAATGACCCCAGCAGCATTTTGAAGATTTCCAGGCGTGCAAAACTGAAATACGCATAGAACAACGCCAGCGCCACAGCACAGCTGACCAGACCAATCCAGAAGCTCGTGGGTGCGGGCTGACGCTCCTGCACTGCAGCCTCAGGGGCAGGGGCAGGGGCAGGAGCAGGTGCTTGCGCCACTGCGGGTTGGACTTCCTCCACTGGGGCTTTAGCGGTGGATTCGGGAGTGCCCGCCTCAGCCGGCAGTGGCTGCAAGCCCCCCGCTTCTTCGGGCTCTGCCAGTCCGCCCACGCCTGGGGCTTCGTCTTCCGCAGAATCAGAGATGCCTCCACCCATGGCGACCACCCCCTCCACCGTTTCTGGTGGCAAGGGCGCAGTGACCTTCAGATAGATCGCTCCCATGATGAGCGCCACCGTCAGCGCGGGCAGTACCGCAATCACCAGATGGTTGACCAGTTCGCGCATCGGAACGGCCGCATTGCGCTTGCCTTTAATGGCACCAATCAAGCCAGGCAATACCTTGTTGCTGATACTGGTGGACACAATCTCAGCAAAAGGTGGCAGGGGCACGCGACGGTCCTCTTCGGACATGGGGGGCGCCAGGTGCGGCTTCCATTTGGCAAGCACCACGACGTACAACACGTACAGACTGGCCAGCATGATGCCGGGAAAGAATGCTCCCGCGTAGAGCTTGACCACCGATACACCCGCGGTAGCGCCGTAAACAATCAACATGACAGACGGCGGAATCAGAATGCCCAGGCATCCACCAGCCGTAATGGCCCCGGCAGAAAGTTGCACGCTATAGCCCGCGCGCAGCATGGCGGGCAGTGCCAGCAAGCCCATCAGCGTCACAACTGCACCCACAATGCCCGTGGCAGTCGCGAAGATCGCACAGGTAATGATGGTCGCTACAGCAAGCGAACCCGGCACGCGCGCAGTGGCAAGGTGCATGCTTTTGAACAGCTTTTCGATCAGATTGGCGCGCTCGATCAGGTAGCCCATGAACACGAACAGCGGAATGGATATCAGCACGTCGTTGGACATCACCGAGTAGGTGCGCTGCACCATCAAATCCAGCGTTTGCTGGACCGCCAGCCCCGGGTTTTGACTTCGGTAGGCAATCCAGGCGAACACCATCCCCATGCCCATCAGGGTAAAGGCCGTTGGAAAGCCCAGCATGATGGCCACCACCACCAAGGCCAGCATCAGCAAGCCCAAATGGCCATTCGTCATTTGGGAAGGTGATGGCAGCAATACAAAAGCCGCAATCACGACCATGGCCATGATCGACAGGCCAAACCAGACTTCTTTTTTCATGGATGGCTTCCCTTGGGGTGAATGACGTACTCGTCGAGCTTCGCAATGTCTTCGTCTTTCACGTGGACCATTTCTTTCAGTTTTTCAACGTCAACTTCCTCAACGTCCTGGCCGCGCGAGGGCCACTCACCCTGCTTCAGGCAAACGATGCACCGGACAATTTCAACCAGCCCTTGCGCCAGCAGAATGGCGCCAGCAATCGGAATCACAGTCTTGAACGGGTAGACCGGGGGGCCATTGGCGGTGATGTTGGAATGCTCATTGATCGCCCAGGACTCCGCTGCAAAGTTGTATCCGGCCCACGCCATGGCGACCACACCAGGAATAAAAAACAGGATGTACAAAGCCAGGTCCAACCCGGCCTGCAAACGCGGCGGGAAAAAGCCATACAGCACATCTCCGCGGACATGGCCGTTCTTGGACAGGGTGTAAGCACCGGCCGTCATGAACAGGGTGCCGTACATCATGCTCATCACGTCAAATGCCCACGGATGGGGGTTGTCCATCGCATAGCGCGAGAACACCTCCCAGGAAATCATCAGCGTGAGTGCCAGTATCAGCCAGGAGAACGCCTGACCTACCACGGTACTGAGCTTGTCAACCGCAAGCAATAGTTTTTGCATATTCAAACCGCCTAAGTAAATCAGCCATCCAGGCAACCCCCGGATGGCTGAAATGTGAAGCGAAAACCGTTACGCCTTCTTGGCACCAAAGAAGTGGTTCACCGCCATACGACGGCTGACGTAGGTGTCCTGATCCCACTTGACGGCGCGTGCTGCAAACGCTTTTTGCGACGCCACAATTTCCTTGAACAGGGGGTTCTCAGCAGACTTCTTCTCCACGATTTCGGTCCACAGTTTGAGTTGGTCCTGCAAGACAGAGTCCGGGGTCTTGTAGAACTTGACCTTGTCCTTGGTTTGCAGCTCAATGTAGTCCTTGGAGTAGCGGTCAATGGCTTTCCACGACATGTCTGCAGAAGCCGCCTCGGTAGCGCCTGCGATGATGGCCTTCATCTTCGCAGGCAGCGCATCGTATTTGGTCTTGTTGAACATGATCTCGAAGGTCTCGGCGCTCTGGTGGTAGCTTTGCAGCATGCAGACTTTGGAGACATCGGGGAAGCCCAGCAGACGGTCGGAGCTCGCGTTATTGAACTCTGCGCCATCGAGCAGGCCACGGTCCATTGCCGGGACGATTTCGCCACCTGGCAAGGCATTCACCGCGGCGCCCATGGCGGTGAACAGGTCGATCGCCAACCCATTGGTACGGAACTTCAAACCCTTGAAATCTGCCGACTTGGTGATGGGTTTCTTGAACCAGCCCAGAGGCTGCGTCGCCATCGGACCGTACAGGAACGACTGCACATTGCCACCAATGGAAGCGTACAGCTTGGCCAGCAGTTCTGCGCCACCGCCGTATTTGTGCCACGCCAGAATCATGTTGGCATCCATGCCAAATGCCGGGCCGGAATTCCAGAGTGCCAGGGCGTTCTGCTTGCCATAGTGGTAGCCCAGCACTCCGTGTCCACCGTCCAGCGTGCCCTTGGAAACCGCTTCCAGCAAGCCGAATGCCGGCACCACAGAACCAGCAGGCAGAACCTCGATCTTGAGATCGCCACCGGTCATGTCATTGACCTTCTTGGCGTAGTCCAGTGCGTACTCGTGAAAAATATCCTTGGCAGGCCAGGTGCTTTGCCAACGCATGTTGATAGGGCCAGTTTGCGCCTTGGCAATCATGGGCGCAGACATGGCGCCTGCGGCTACGGCGGCACCCTTGAGCAGGTTGCGGCGGCGTGGGGTTTTGCTGTCAGTCATGCGTTATCTCCTGTAGTAATTAAAGAACTAACGATTGAATACTATGAGATTCAGTGTGCGGAACAGCAAGGGTTTTCACCAACCCAGCGCCATGCATTGCATCTCTTTTAAGCAATACTGTTTTCTCATCTTTGCAGCTTTGCCTTTCGACACCAACGATGAGACGGCATACTCCAATCCAATATCCAGTAGAGTTCGCCTAAGTCCATTCGCGCCCAGAATTCAGTCAACCACACCCGTCACATGCAACCGATCCAGCTGTTTGATTCCGCTTCCAGCACTTACACCTATGTTCTGTTCGATGAACAATCGCGTGAGGCACTCATCATTGACCCGGTGGATGAGCAACTCGAGCGCGACCTTGCCGTGATGCGCCAGTACGGCCTGACACTGCTGTGGACGGTAGAAACCCACGCCCACGCGGACCACATCACGAGCGCGGGCCTGCTGGCAGAACACACCGGCGCAAAAACTGCTGCGCCCCAAGGCTGCGGGATTCTGACTGCAGCGGTGCAACTCGTCGATGGCGACACGTTAACTTTTGGCAGCCAGCAAATCAGGGCGCTGCACACGCCGGGGCATACCGCAGGAAGCATGAGCTTTGCCTGGCACAACCATGTCTTCACCGGGGACACCCTGCTGATCAACGGCTGCGGCCGAACCGACTTCCAGTCGGGCAGTCCCGAGGCGATGTACCACAGCCTGACGCAGGTGCTATTCAAGTTGCCCGACGAAACCACCGTCTGGCCTGGCCACGATTACCATGGTCGCACGCACTCCAGCATTGGGGCTGAGAAGTCCGGCAATACCCGGGTGGCTGGCAAGACGCTTGCAGAATTCACCGCCATCATGGAAGCGCTGCACCTACCCAAACCCAAGCGCATTGACGAAGCTGTGCCCGCCAACCTGACCTCGGGGGTGCGTCACGATGCAGGGGGTGTTGGTGCGCAGGAAATGCGTCCAGCCACTGGCTATGCCGGTGATGTGTCGGCAGCGCTGGCCTACGCCTGGTGGCAGGCGGGTGACGCGGTACTGGTCGATGTGCGTACCGATGCGGAGCGCGAATGGGTGGGCTTTGTTCCGGGCGCTATTGGTGTTGCGTGGAAGCAATGGCCTGGCATGGCCATGAACGCCAACTTTGATGCAGCCATCCTGGCCGCCGTGCCGGATGGCAAGAAGCTGGTCCTGCTGTGCCGTAGCGGTGTGCGCTCGATCGCAGCAGCCAAGCGTGCAACGGAACTCGGACTGGAGGCCTACAACATCCTGGAAGGCTTTGAAGGCGATCCCGATGCCCATGCACACCGCGGCAACAAGGGTGGCTGGCGGATGCGTGGACTCCCCTGGCGCCAAGGCTAGAACAACATGACTTTTCTTGCACTGGATATTGGCAATACGCGCCTCAAGTGGGCCCAGTACGACGCCCCCCGCCCCGATGCCAAACTATTGCACCATGGCGCCGAGTTCCTGGAGCACATTGACCGCCTGGCCGAAGGCCCCTGGAGCAATATGCAGACGCCTACGCACGTGCTGGGCTGTGTAGTCGCAGGCGATGCCATCAAACGGCGTGTGCAAGACCAGATGGAGTGGTGGGATGTGGCTCCGCAATGGGTCGTGGCATCCGAGTCCGAGGCCGGCCTGCGCAACGGATATGACCACCCCGCCCGGCTCGGGGCAGACCGCTGGGTCGCCATGATTGGCGCCTACCACCGCATGCTGGGGCAAGGTCCGGCCAAGCCGATGGTCGTCGTCATGGTGGGCACCGCAGTCACGGTGGAAGCCGTGGATGCCTCTGGCAAATTCCTGGGTGGCTTCATCCTGCCGGGCCACGGCATCATGCTGCGCGCACTGGAGTCTGGAACCGCCGGTCTGCACGTACCGACCGGAGAGGTTCGGGAGTTCCCCACCAATACCAGTGATGCATTGACCAGTGGCGGCACCTACGCCATTGCCGGTGCTGTGGAGTGCATGGTGCAGCATGTTCGCGCGCACTGCGGCGCAGAACCCAAATGCATCATGACTGGCGGTGCCGGCTGGAAGATGGCCCCCAGCATGACCCGTCCGTTCGAGCTGGTCGACAACCTGATTTTCGACGGTCTGCTTCAAATGGCCAAGGACAGGTTCCCTGCCTGAAGGAGCGCTACAGGTCCAGCAGCTGCGAAAAATCGGTGTCGCTGGACGGCGTTCGCCGATCGGGTTGTACCGTTGCCTGCTCGATCGTGTGATCCACCAGCCGTATGTCGGACCCGGCAGGCAACATGCGCTGCGCCAATGCCACATCCAGCATGCGCATGATCTGGACACGTGCCAACTCCTGGGATTCACCATTCAGATCGACCGTGGCGCTCACGGTCAGGCGCACTGTCACGAATTCTGATGATTCCCTCGCCACACGGCGCTCCCCACCCGAATCCTGCAGAATCGCTCCGTCCGCTCCAAGGAAGACGATGCGCGCAGGAAACCGCGGCGACAGCACATGCGACTGGCCATCCGGGCTGGACAACAGCATAGTGCCGTTGGCAAAGTCCCGTGCCCAGGCGGTCTTGCCGCCCTGGAAGCCGCGAATCGAAAAACCATACTTCCGCGGAGAGACAAACAGCTGCCCGGTCACATCGTGGGACGGGTCATTGACCTGCTCGCCTTCGTGCTCAAACACATAGCGGTACTGCCCCGGTGATACTTCGCGTTCAATGGCCGCGGGAAGCTCCTGGCTCCGGTCGCGGGGGGTCAAATCAATCCAGGTTGTCATGCTGCTCCTCCACCCAGCCAGGATTCCGCCAGGCGCACCCAATAAGTAGCGCCCAGAGGAATCAATGTGTCGTTGAAGTCATAGCTGGGGTTGTGCAGCATGCAGGGGCCTCCTCCATGGCCCATCTCGCGGTGGGCACCATCGCCATTGGCGATGAAGCTGTAACAACCGGGCTTGGCCATCAACATATAGGAAAAATCTTCGGCGCCCATGGTCGGCTCCTGCGCAGTCACATGGTCTGCACCGACGATGCCTACCATGACCTTGCGTGCAAATTCCGCTTCCCTTGCCGAATTGATGGTGGGCGGGTAATTGCGCGCAAAGACAAACTCACAACTCGCGCCGTAAGCAGCCGCTGTATGGTCGGCCACTTCCCGCATGCGCCGCTCAATCTGGTCCAGCAGTTCAATGGAAAAAGTACGCACCGTGCCCTGCAACTCGCAGCTGTCAGGGATGACGTTGGTCGCCTCCCCTGCGTGGATCATGGTGACTGAAATGACGCCCGCCTCGATAGGCTTGGTGTTGCGGCTGATGATGGTCTGAAACGCCTGCACCATCTGGCACGCCACCGGTACCGGGTCGACCGCGTTGTGCGGCATGGCGGCATGGCCGCCCTTGCCGCGGATGGTGATGGTGAACTCGTTGCTCGACGCCATCACTGGCCCGGAACTCACCGCGAAATGGCCGACCTCGGAACCTGGCCAGTTGTGCATGCCAAAGACCGCCTCGACCGGAAATTTTTCAAACAAACCGTCACGGATCATTTCGCGGGCGCCACCGCCTCCCTCTTCCGCAGGCTGAAAGATCAGGTACACCGTACCGTCAAAGTTCCGGTGGTTGGCAAGGTACTGCGCCGCCGCGAGCAGCATGGCGGTATGTCCATCGTGACCACACGCATGCATTTTTCCGGGGTGTTGGCTGGCGTGCGCGAACGTGTTGAATTCCTGCATGGGCAAGGCATCCATGTCGGCCCGCAAGCCAATGGCGCGGGTGGATGTGCCCGCTTTCACGATGCCGACTACGCCCGTGGTGCCCAGCCCGCGGTGCACCGGGACGCCCCATTCCGCCAGCTTGGCCGCCACCACATCCGCGGTGCGTACCTCCTTGAAACACAACTCCGGATGCGCATGCAGATCACGGCGGATGGCCGCGATACCGGGCGCACTGGCAACAATCGCTTCAATCAGGTTCATCCGGACATTATGGCGCTGCGGGTTTACCATTGCCAGCATGAATCCAACCGCGCACCCATCCAACCCTACTGGCACTTTCGAAGTACTGGGCGCCTGCCCCCATGACTGCCCGGACACCTGCTCCATGGTGACCACCGTACGCGACGGCATAGCCATCAAGGTGCATGGCAATGCAGCCCATCCGGCGACCCACGGCGCGCTGTGTACCAAGGTGTCGCGCTACCCGGCGCGCACCTACCACCCGGAACGGATTCTGAAACCCCTGCGACGCACTGGCCCCAAGGGGTCAGGGCAGTTTGAAACGGTTGAATGGGACACCGCGCTGGCCGACATTGCCACACGGCTGAAGGCCATCGCCGCGCGCGATCCCCAGGCCATTCTTCCCTACAGCTATGCCGGGACCATGGGACAGGTACAGGGCGAGAGCATGGCGACCCGGTTTTTCAACTGCCTGGGGGCATCGCAACTGGACTACACCATTTGTGCCGCAGCGGGGGGCGAAGGACTGGTTCAGACGCTGGGCGGCAAGGTGGGTATGCGGGTGCAATTTTTCGCCGAATCCAGACTGATCCTGATCTGGGGCAGCAACTCGATTGGCAGCAACCTGCATTTCTGGCGCCATGTCCAGACGGCCAAACGCAATGGTGCCAAGGTCATCTGCATCGACCCCAGGCGCACCGAGACCGCCGAAAAATGCCATGAGCACATCGCCCTGATGCCGGGCACCGATGCTGCGCTGGCTTTGGCCCTCATGCACGAATTGATCCAGAACGACTGGCTGGACCACGACTACATTGCCCGCTACACCTCGGGCTGGGAACCGCTACGCGCACGGGCATTGGAGTGGCCACCAGAACGTGCCGCAGCCACTTGCGGAATTTCTGTGGAGCAGATCCGTTCGCTGGCCAGGGACTATGGCATGGCCGGTGTTCGGGGTGAGCCTGCCGCCATTCGCATGAACTACGGTCTGCAACGGGTGCATGGCGGCGGCAACGCGGTGCGCGCCATCGCCTGCCTGCCGGCATTGACCGGGGCGTGGCGGCAACGGGCTGGCGGTGTATTGCTGTCCAGCTCTGGAACCTATGCGATCAACAAGGCCGCCCTGCAGAGGCCTGACCTGCGCACCCACCGCCCGGCACGCACCATCAACATGGTCACCATTGGCGACGATCTGCTGCGGTCTGCCAGTGCATCCTTTGGGCCCGCCATTGAGGCACTGGTGGTGTACAACAGCAACCCGGTCACTGTGGCGCCAGAGTCGTCCAAAGTCGTGGCTGGCTTTGCGCGCCAGGATCTGTTCACCGTCGTGCTGGAGCATTTCCAGACGGACACGGCAGACTACGCAGACTACATCCTGCCGGCGACCACGCAACTGGAGCATTGGGACATCCATACCAGCTATGGACATACCGATATCCTGTTGAACCAGCCATCCATTGCTCCGCTGGGAGAGGCCAAGCCCAACACGCAGATTTTTCGAGAGTTGGCCCGCCACATGGGCTTTGCCGATCCGTGCTTTTCCGAAGACGACGTTTCGCTGTGCAAAGTCGCATTTGGCGACGCCATTGATTTCGAAGCGCTGCAACGTGACGGATTTGTGCCGCTGCCCGTGCCAGATGCTCCTTATGCCCAGGGGGGGTTTCCGACCCCATCGGGAACATGCGAGTTTTTCAGCGAACGCCTGGCATCACAGGGATTGGACGGTCTGCCCAACCATGTACCGAACCACGAAGTACCCATAGCGGATTCTGCTTACCCGCTGGCGATGATTTCGCCACCCGCACGCAACTTCCTGAACTCCACGTTCGTGAACGTCAAAAGCCTGCGCGATGCCGAAGGCGAGCCCCTGCTGGAGATTTCTGCGGAAGATGCCAAGGTACGAGGGATTGACCATGGCGATTTGGTGCGTGTATTCAACACCCGGGGGAGCTATCGCTGTACCGCGCACATCTCGGAGCGGGCCCGTGCTGGCGTAGTCAACGGGCTGGGGATCTGGTGGCGCAAGCTGGGACTCGATGGCACGAACGTCAATGAACTGACGAGCCAAAAACTCACCGACATGGGCCGTGGCCCCACGTTTTACGACTGTGTCGTGCAGGTGGAGAAAAGCACAATCGCCTGAAAACGCGTTGGCTCAATACTTATATTTGCCGAAATTGAGTACCCGCGTTGCGATCAGCGTTTCGGCCATGAAACACGCCAGAGCGAGCATGAAGCAGGAAACGCCCGCCAGGAAACTGGCAATGGACAGGCGCAACATCTGAAAATCGATGGTCTCACCCAAAAACAGAATGACGATGGTTCCGCCAATGAGAAAGGCACACAACGTCAGCAATCCGATGCTGCCGTTAGCCAGAAGCCCTCGCAATCTCAAATCACCCAGCTCTTTCTGCGTCGAGCTGGTATCCGCCTCTGTGGGGGTGTCTTTCAGTCGCTGCTCCAGCACCCTTGCACGATCGATGATGCGCGCAAGGCGGTTGGCAACCACCCCGATCATTCCAGACACCGCAGTGAGCAGGAATACGGGAGCAACTGCCAGCTGAATGCCATGGGACACCGTGTCAGTATCTAGTGGAAAACTCATGCTCTACTTTCTTTGGGATGATGCAGTACCTACAGGGCGCGCTTTATCCTGATTCTGACAGCTGTGTAAAGTTCGCAACCCATCCAGCCCCTCTGTCATCCAACTTGGCTCCATGAACCGTTAAAGATGGCATTGGGGTGAATCCCCTTGCGGGCTGTATGGATGAATTTGGGCACACCATGAAGAAACTATTCTTGCTAGCGGCATCACTGTGTACCGCTGCACTGGCCTGCGCCCAGGACATGGGCCGCGTACTGTCGTCCACACCCGTCATGCAACAGGTCGCCGTGCCGCGGCAAGCCTGCAGCACCGAGCAGATCGAAGTACAGCGCCCCAACTCAGGTGCTGGCGCTGCCATAGGAGCCATCGCGGGGGGCGCACTGGGCAGCGCTTCGGGCCATGGCCCTGGA
>CAUJJV010000247.1 GCA_963205375.1 Pseudomonadota bacterium | reverse complement strand
TCGCTCTGGCGGTTGAAGTCGATGGCGTTGAGCTTGTTGATGACCTGGCGCAGCAGGTGGCCGCTTTTCATGTAGTTGTAGGCGTCTTCAAACACGCCGCGCACCACGTATCCGCGCGGGTTGCGCTGGGCGTCGCCACGCAGGTTTTTCAAAGCGCCAAAAAGGTCGTTGTTCACAAAGGCCAGCAACGGGTCGCCGGTGATGCCTTCGGCGTTGGCCGCCCAGTTGCGCCAGCGCAGGGGCTCGGGGATGGGGCTGGTGTAGCTGTCGCGGGTGAGCTCCATTTCTTCCTCCAGCGCGTCAAACACTTTGAGGAACAGCAGCCAGGTGAGCTGGGAGATGCGTTGGGCGTCGCCATCGACGCCGCTGTCTTGGCGCATCACGTCCTGGATGGATTTGATGACGCTGGAGAGGTTGGACATGCAGTTTTCTAGAATGTTTCAGGAAGGGATTTTTGCTTTTTGATGTCTAAAGTTCTTCTCTTCAGGAGTTTAGACATCAACAAAATCAACGACTTAGCTTAGATATTCAGGATAAGTCAGAGATATTTTTCATGATTTAGCCGTGGTGGCCGCGAGATACCAAAGCAAGTTGGGGCGAGTACCCCGCAATTCGATCAGCTTGGCACGCCGCATACCCTGGAGCAAGTTCTTCACTTTGTTCGCCCTTTGCTGGTCTTGCAGCACATCAGGCAGCTTGGCGAGCAACAAGGCGTCCAAATCGGCGCGGGTGCCCTGTTATGGCCTTGTAGTGCTGCCGCATTGGCGAGGGCAGAAATGTACTGACCTATATCGCTTGGCATCTCCCAGTTTGACTTGAACTCCACGGTGGCCTGCTCGCGAGGCAGGCGCAAAAGACTCTGCAACACCGACGACAGGGCATCCGTACTCATTCGACCACCTCCAAACCCACTATTGTCCCTACCAATGCTGGAGATTCAAACATCACGTCCTGGATGGACTTGATGACGCTGGAGAGGTTGGACATGCAGTTTCTAGGTTCTTATGAATGAAATAGGGCTCTAGCCCTCGTGGAATGTGCGCAAGCAGCTATCAATTACGTAGCGTTTGTGGCGTACAGCTCGCGTTCCAGGGTTTGCAGGGCGGCCAGGTACTGGGGGCGGCCACCAAAGCTTCTGATGAGCTCACCGGGCCGACCCATGTCGGTGAAGGGCTGGACATTGAAAACCGTGTCGGCCTCGATGGTAGCAATGCCTTCGTCGGCGTATTTGTCCAGCATCGCGTCAATCACTTTGCGGGCCACGGGGCCGTATTGGGTGAAAACATTGCGCTTCTTGACGCGGCTGGCGCGCTCGCGCCGGGTTAGCGGGGGCATGTTGTACGCCACGTGCAGCAGCAGGTCGAACGGGTCCAGGTCTTTGCCCACCTCTTCTGCCAAGGCCTCAATCAGCACGCCGCGCGACTCCAGCTCTTCCAACAACGCGGCTTTGCGGTCCGCGTCGTTCCAGGCCTGCAGGAATTTGTCCAGTGAGTCGTATTGCTTGGTGAGGTTGATGCGGGTGTAGTCGCGCAGGCTCTCGGTAATGAGCTTGCCCTGGGCGTTGAGGTATTGCACGCGCTCGCGGGCCACGGCGACGGTGACCATGCCACCGACCACATATTTCTTGGGCTCGTCGCTGCCGGGCGCGAAGGGGCCGAGCGGCTGCAGGTTGTCAAAGCCGGCTTCGACAGGCTCAGCCCGAACGGTATCGGGCAAGCCGTCTGGCGGTGTGTCTGGTGGCGCAATGGGCTGGCCCGCCTTGGGCTCGTAGATCTGCACCGGCTCGCCGTCAAAGTCCTTGTCGGCAAACAGCTCCGTGGCACGCTTGAAATCGAGAATGGTGAACCAGGTCTTGCCCAAATCCTCGCGCAGGCGGGTGCCGCGGCCGATGATCTGCTTGAACAGCGTCATGGACTTGATGTTCTGGTCCAGCACAATGAGTTTGCAGGTTTGTGCATCCACCCCGGTGCTCATGAGCTTGGAGGTGGTGGCGATCACCGGATAGGGCTTCTCGGGGTCGATAAAGTTGTCCAACTCGCGCTTGCCGTCCAGGTTGTCGCCGGTAATTTGCACCACGTATTTGGGGTGGGTGGCGCAGATATCGGCGTTGGCATTGCTCAGCGCCTGGTGCATGCGGGCGGCGTGGTCGATGTTTTCGCAAAACACAATGGTTTTGGCATAACGGTCGGTGGCCTTCAGGTACTCGGTGATCTTGGCGGCCACCGCCTCGTCGCGTTTTTCCAGCACCAGTTTGCGATTCATGTCCGCGCCGGTGTAGATGCGGTCTTCAATCACATTGCCGTGCTTGTCGGTCATGCCCTCTGTGGGGCGCCAGCCGAAGGCGTCTTTGTCCAGATCGACACGAATCACTTTGTAGGGCGCCAGGTAACCGTCTTCAATGCCTTGTTTGAGGCTGTAGGTGTAGATGGGTTCGCCAAAGTAGTCGCTATTCGATATTTCTTTGGTTTCCTTGGGCGTGGCGGTCAGGCCGACTTGGGTGGCACTGCTGAAATAGGTGAGGATTTCGCGCCAGGCAGAGTCTTCGTCTGCGCTGCCACGGTGGCACTCGTCCACGACGATCAGGTCAAAGAAGTCCCGGCTGAACTGTTTGTAGATGTTTTGCGATTCTTCAGTGCCGCTTACGGCCTGGTACAGCGAGAGATAAATTTCATAGGCCTTGTCCACCAGCTTGGTGGTCTTGTTGATGGCGAGATCCACCTCTTCCACCTCGACTTTGCCTTGTTCGTTGATGCGCTCCACACCTTTGGCGTTGGGGCTGAGCTTGGCCATGGCGCCCTTGAAGGGGCGGAAGTCGTTGACCATGGTCTGGTCAATCAGGATGTTGCGGTCGGCCAGAAACAAAATGCGCTTTTGGCCGCCGGGCTTGTCCGCACGCCAGGGCGATTTCCACAGGCGGTGGATGATCTGGAACGCGGTGTAGGTCTTGCCGGTGCCGGTAGCCATGACCAGCAGCACGCGGTTTTGGCCAGCAGCTATGGCTTCGACGGTGCGGTTGATGGCGTTCAGCTGGTAGTAACGCGGGGTTTTGGCGGTGGTGGCGAGGGCGTAGTCAAACTCGGCCACGCTTTGCACTTCAGTGCTCCAGCCCTTCCATTTGCAATAGCGCGCCCAGAGCTCCTGGGGTGATGGAAACTCATCGAGCGTGAAGTTTTGCAGCAGCACGCCGGTGGAAAGGGTGGCGTCGCGAAACACAAAACCTTCACCATTGCTGGAAAAACTGAAGGGCACGCCCAGCAGCGCCGCGTATTCGATCGCCTGCTGTGTGCCGGCCTGCATGGAGAGGCGGGACTTTTTGGCCTCCACCACGGCCAGCGGGATGTTGGGCTTGAGAAACAGCACATAGTCGGCAAACAGCACAGTCGCTTTATCGCGCTTGGCGGTTTTGCCGCGCACCACCACACGCCCGGCACGCAGAGGGTACTGCGCATAAATTTGCTCAAGCGTGTGCCACCCGGCCTGCACGATGGCGGGGCGGATGAACTTGTCGCTGATGTCGCTTTCAGATAGTTTGTTTTTGTGCATGGCCGTCCCTGAATTGCCAGCTGCAGTTTGCCAGACAAAAAGGCATTGCTGTTACACGCCCCAGCGCAACCAGCCCCACACCACCGCCAGCGTCCCCAGCGTCACCGGGATGCCTATGACGCCGTGCTGTTTCCAGTCGATGGTGACGCCCTCGCGCCGGGCCAGGTCCACCACGATCAGGTTGGCAATCGAGCCTACCAGCAACAGGTTGCCGGCAAAGGTGGTCACCAGCGCCAGCGTAACGCCGGCCTGCGCGCCCTCCCCCAGATGGGGCAACAACAGCATGACCGCTGGCACGTTGGACACCAGGTTGGACAACACCACGCTCACCACCAGCAGCGGTCCGGGCTCTGCCAGGTGCACGCCATGGGCCGCCAGCCACAGCACGGCCTGCGCGGCCAGGCCGGTGCCCTGAAACGCATGGTTGACCACAAACAGGCCGATGAACAGCAGCAGCAGCGGCCAGTCCACAAAGCCCATCACATGCGATGAGTGCAGGCGCCGGCTCAGCAGCAGCACGCCCGCGCCCACCAAGGCAGCCACTTCACGCGGCCAGCCGGTGAACAGGAACACCCCCATCAGCACGCCCGCCACCAGCAGGCCCTTGGCGGTCTGGAAGGCATCGAATTCCGGCTCTTCATCGCGGACCGGCAGCGGCTGGTAAACCGCAGGCGCCAGCGGGTCGCGCACCAGCTCGGCACGCGCGCCGGGCCCGAACGCCAGCCAGAGCCACAGCAGCGCAAGGCTCACCGCCACGGGCACCAGCGCCTGCGCCACGTACGCGCCAAAGTGCATCTGCAGCACCGAGCCGATCAGCATGTTCTGCGGGTTGCCGATCAGCGTGGCAGCCGACCCGATGTTGGCAGCGCAGGCCAGCCCCACCAGAAACGGCACCGGCGGCAGCCTGCGCTGCAGGCACAGGCGCGCCACCACGGGCGTCATGGCCAGGCAGATCACGTCGTTGGAAAACACCGCCGACAACGCCCCCGCCACCACGATGAGCGCAGCCAATAGGCCGTTGCGCGACAGCGGCATGTCTGCCACCTTTTGCGTGACCGCGCCGTAGAAGCCGCCCAGGCGCATCTGCGCCGACACCACCATGAAGGCAAACAGCAGCACGATGGTGGGCAGGTCCACCGTGCGCGCAGCCTCTTCCACCGACTCTCCCGTGATGGCGATCACCGCAATGGCCCCCAACAAGGCCACGCCCGAGCGGTCCAGCTTCAGACGCGGTAGCCCCCCGAGAAACATGCCCAGGTAGACCACCGCAAACACCGCCACCACGCCCCAGTCGGACGCACTCAGGGCTGGCAGGCCGGCAAAGAGGGGGGAGGACAAGGTGGGCATGCGTCAAATCATAGTTGCAAGGGATAATCGGGGGCTTCACCGGAATCCTATGGCACTCATCACCCTACTCGACGCCCAGCTGGCATTTGGGCACGTCCCCCTGCTCGACCACGCTGACTTTTCTCTGGAAACGCAGGAGCGCGTGGGCCTGATTGGCCGCAATGGCGCGGGCAAGTCGTCCATGCTGAAGATTCTGGGTGGCATGGAAAAGCCCGACGACGGCACCCTGCAGGTGCAGGGCGGCACCCGCATCGCCTACGTGGCGCAGGAGCCACAGCTCGACGCAGACGCTACTATTTTTATAGCTGTTCGCGCAGGCCTGGAGCGGGTTATTGGCCTGATTGAACAGTACTGCGCAGGCGAAGGCGACCTGGACGCCATGCAAAGCGAGATTGAAACCCTGGACGGCTGGAACTGGGAGCAGCGCGTCAATGAAACCCTGCAACGCCTGCATCTGAATCCCGAGGCGATTGTCAGCACCCTCTCCGGCGGTACCAAGAAGCGCGTGGCGCTGGCGCAGGCGCTGGTGGCCCAGCCCGATGTGCTGCTGCTGGACGAACCCACCAACCACCTGGACCTGGATTCGATCGAGTGGCTGGAAGGCCTGCTCAAGGAGTTCAAGGGCTCCATCATCACCATCACCCACGACCGGTCCTTCCTCGACAACGTGGCCACGCGCATCGTCGAGCTGGACCGCGGCAAGCTCATGAGCTACCCCGGCAACTTTGCTGCGTACCTCACGCAAAAGGAAGAGCAGCTGGCGCAGGAAGCCGTGGTCAACGCCAAGGCCGACAAGCTGCTGGCCCAGGAAGAGGTGTGGATCCGCAAGGGCGTGGAAGCCCGCCGCACCCGCGCCACCGCGCGCATCGTGCGCCTGGACGAACTGCGTGCCCAGCATGCCGCGCGGCGCAACGCTGTGGGCAGCGTGAACATGGACGTGAGCAGCGGCGACAAGAGCGGCAAGCTGGTCTCCGAGATGGTGCATGTGACCAAGACTTTCGGTGACCGCACCATCGTGCGCGACTTTTCCACCACCGTATTGCGCGGCGACAAGATCGGCCTGCTGGGGCCGAATGGCGCCGGCAAGACCACGCTGCTCAAGCTCATTCTGGGCGAACTCCAGCCCGACCCGGCACCTACCAACGCACCGCCACCCGAACCCGGCCACAGCCCCTGGGGCACGGTGCGTCTGGGCGCCAATGTGACGGTGGCCTATTTCGACCAGATGCGCAACGCGCTCAACCTGGACGCCACGCTGGAGGACTTCATCAGCCCCGGCTCCGAGTGGATCGAGATCGGCAACCAGAAGAAACACGTCAAAAGCTACCTGGGCGACTTCCTGTTCTCGCCGGCGCGCGCCAACTCGCCGGTGCGCAGCCTCTCCGGCGGTGAGCGCAACCGCCTGCTGCTGGCGCGCCTGTTCGCGCGCCCGGCCAACGTACTGGTGCTGGACGAGCCGACCAATGACCTGGACATCGACACGCTCGAACTGCTCGAAGACCTGCTGCAGAACTACGACGGCACGGTGTTCCTGGTCAGCCACGACCGGACCTTCCTCGACAACGTGGTTACCAGCACCATTGCGCATGAAGGCGACGGCCGCTGGCGTGAATACGAAGGTGGCGTGAGCGACTGGCTGATCCAGACCAAACGGGCCAGCGAAATTGCCGCAGCACAGGGCAGAACCACAGCCAAGCCCTTTAACTACGAGCGCGAGCAGCTACAAAAACAGGAGCAGGCCATAGCCCAGGTGTCGGCAACTGCACCGGCTGCGCCGCCACCGGCCAAGACCAAAAAGCTCAGCTTCAAGGAGCAGCGCGAACTCGACGGCCTGCCCGACCGCATTGCCGCGCTCGAAGCCGAGCAAAAGGATATTGCCGAGGCATTGGCCGATGGCAGCCTGTTTGCCAGCGACAACACGCGCGCGCTGGCACTGACGGCCCGCAACGCGCAGATCGACGACGAACTGATGGCAGCGCTGGAGCGTTGGGAAGTGCTGGGCGGCTCCGCCTAAACCTGGGCAGCCGGATCCGCGGCTGCCGACCAGCTCACATCGGGTCGCCACTGGCGTGCCCAGCCAGGCAGGTCGGCGGCGGGCATGGGCCTGGCGATGCCATACCCCTGTGCCAGATCGCAACCCAGAGCCAGCAGGGTTTGGCCATGGGCCACGGTTTCCACGCCCTCGGCAATGACGCTGCGCCGGAAGGCGGAGGCCAGCCCGATGACGCCCTTGACGATGGCCAGGTCATCCACATCGGTCAGCATGTCGCGCACAAAGCTCTGGTCGATCTTGAGCAATTCGGCGGGCAGCCGCTTCAGGTAGGTCAACGAGGAATAGCCGGTACCAAAATCGTCGAGCGCAAAGCGCACACCGATGGCCTGGCAGGCATGCATCACTTGCGAAATCTGGGCCATATCCTCCAGGGCGCTGGTTTCCAGAATTTCCAGCTCCAGGCTCTGCGCGGGCACCGTGGGATGGGCCGCCAGCAGCGTGCCCAGACGCGCCACAAATCCGGGTTGCTGCAACTGCAGCGCACCGATGTTGACGCTGACGCCG
>CAUJJV010000246.1 GCA_963205375.1 Pseudomonadota bacterium | reverse complement strand
CCTGTCCGTGGCTGATGACCTGGGACGACCACGAAGTGCAGAACGACTATGCGGGTCTGGCGCAGGGCTATCCGGGCGGCGAGGGCGTGGCCTTTGCGGCGCGGCGTGCGGCGGCCTACCAGGCGTTCTACGAGCACATGCCGTTGCGTGCCAATGTACTGACCCAGGCCCTGGCCGGCTTGGCGCAGGGGGCCGAGATGCGTATCTACAGCAGCGTGCCCTTTGGCAACCTGGCCACGCTGTACCTGCTGGACGACCGGCAGTACCGCGACCCGCAGGCCTGCACCAAGGATGGCCGGGCGGGCTCCAGCACAGCCAACCCCGACACCTGCGCCATCTGGAACGAGCCGCGTCGCACGCTACTGGGTGCGCAGCAGGAACAGTGGCTCGACCAGTCGTTTGCCAAAGACAAGGCACAGTGGAATGTGCTGGGCCAGCAAACGGTGTTGGGCCAGCGCGACTTCAAGTCCGGACCCGGCCTGGCGCTGTCCAACGATGGCTGGGACGGCTACTCTGCCGCACGTACCCGCCTGACCGACTCCATGCAGCGCACCCGGCTGGCCAACCCGGTGATTCTGGGCGGTGATGTGCATTCCAACTGGGTGGGGCATGTGAAAGCCGACTACGCGCGCGCAGACAGTGCCACCGTGGGTGTGGAGTTCTGTGGCACCAGCATCACCTCACACGGCGGCAGCAATGAACGCATGGCCAGTGTGCTGGCGGAAAACCCGCACTTTGTGTTTGCCGACCGGGAGCGTCGGGGCTATGGTGTGGTGGAGTTCACGCCCAAACAGCTCACCACCACGCTGCGGGTAGTGGACGATGTGACCCGGGAAGACACCGGCGTCTCCACGCTGGCTAGCTTCGTGGTGGAAGCGGGGCGGCCCCGGATTCAGACTGTTTGATCTGCGCGTGCAGCCACTGCAGCGCCTGCGGTTCGTCGTCGAAGAATGCACACGGTTCACCAGCCTCGGCATAGAGGCGGGTGAACAGGGCGCGAATCATCGCCGGCACGCTGTTGACGCGCATGACAACGGCGGTGGCGCAGCGGCCCAGGGTGCGATGCTGGCGCACGGTTTCCACCACCGCCTTGTGCGATTCCGCGGTGTGCAGGGCCTCACCGGTCAGGATGGCCAGCGTGCCCCAGGGTGCGCCGGCCAGTGTGTGCACCTGCTGGGCAAAGGCGTTGGCGTAGGCTTGCACCAGTTCCACATTCCAGGGGCCACAGATCACTGCGCGCAATACGCGGCCATCGATCGAAACGTCGTAGCTGCCGTGGGGGCGAACGGGTGGCATGGGCTCAGGCTTTTAGGATTTCCAGCAGGCGGTCCAGACCGCCGCTGTTGATGGCCACATGGGCCTTCTCGCGCACAGCGGGCTTGGCGTGGTACGCCACGGCAAGGCCGGCTACGCCCATCATGGGCAGGTCGTTGGCACCGTCACCCATGGCAATGCACTGCTCGGGCGCGATGCCCATCAGGGTGGACACTTCCAGCAGGGTGCGGCGTTTTTCGGCACCGTCGCAGATGTCGCCCCAGGCCTGGTCGACCATGCGGCCGGTGAGGGTGCCGCAGGTGGGGGCGCTTTCTACTTCCAGCACATTGGAGCGGGCAAAGTCGATGCCCAGGCGCGCGCGGATGCGGTCTGTGAAAAAGGTGAAGCCGCCGGAGACCAGCAGCACCTTGAGGCCAGCGGCCTTGCAGGCCTTGACCAGTGTTTCTGCGCCGGGGTTGAGCTGCAGGCGCTGGGTGTAAACCTCTTCCATGTGCTGCACCGTCACGCCCTTGAGCAGGGCCACACGGGCGCGCAGGCTGGCTTTGTAGTCGAGGATTTCGCCGCGCATGGCGGCTTCGGTAATGGCGGCCACTTCGGCCTTGCGCCCGGCGGCATCGGCAATCTCGTCCACACACTCGATGTTGATCAGGGTGGAGTCCATGTCAAACGCGATGAGCTTGTAGTCGGACAGCTTGAGGGCCGCAGGCAGGTTCTGGACCACGAGGCCGGAGGAGAGTTCTTGTACGGTCATAACTTGGTTGCTATCAAATTTGTAGCTGGTTGCGCAATAGTTTCGGGGGCTAGAGGCCGATTTTGTTCATGAAGTGGCTGTAGGAGTGGCTTCCACCACCGGTTGTCCCAGGCTCTTGAGAATGTCGCGCACCATCTGGGCGCGGTCTTTCTCTTCGGGCAGTTCGCGCTCAATGCGCAGCTTCTCGTTGCCGGCCAGTTTGATGTGCTTGTTCTTCTGGATCAGCTGAATGATCTTCATCGGGTCGATCGGCGGGTTCTTCTTGAAGGTGATGGTGATTACACCCGGCGCCGCATCGACCTTGACCACGCCGTAAGGCTGGCTGAGTACGCGCAGGCGGTGCACGTCGATCAGCGTCTGCGCCTGCGGTGGCAGCTTGCCGAAGCGGTCGACGATTTCTTCCAGCAGGGCGTCCACCTGGTCGGCGTTCTTGGCAGTGGCCAGCTTTTTGTAGAACGACAGGCGCAAGTGCACATCGCCGCAGTAGTCATCGGGCAGCAGGGCAGGGGCGTGCAGGTTGATGTCGGTGGTGACGTTGAGCGGGCTCAAGAGATCGGGCTCAATGCCGGCCTTCAGGCAGCGCACGGCCTCAGACAGCATTTCGTTGTAGAGTTGGAAGCCCACTTCGAGCATGTTGCCGCTCTGGTTCTCGCCCAGCACCTCACCGGCGCCACGAATCTCCAGGTCATGCATAGCCAGGTAAAAGCCGCTGCCCAGTTCTTCCATCTGCTGGATCGCGTCGAGCCGCTGCTGCGCCTGCTTGGTCAGGCCTTCGATGTCGGGCACCATCAGGTAGGCATAGGCCTGGTGGTGGCTGCGGCCCACGCGACCACGCAGCTGGTGCAGCTGGGCCAGGCCGAACTTGTCAGCACGGCTCATGACGATGGTGTTGGCGGTGGGCACATCAATACCAGTTTCAATAATCGTGGAGCACAGCAGCAGGTTGTAGCGCTGGGCGATGAAGTCGCGCATCACGGCTTCGAGTTGCCGCTCGGGCATCTGGCCGTGTGCCACGGCAATGCGGGCTTCGGGCAGCAGCTCTTCAAGCTTCTGGCGCCGGTTCTCGATGGTCTCCACCTCGTTGTGCAGGAAGTAGACCTGGCCGCCGCGCTTGAGTTCGCGCAGCACGGCTTCGCGGATGACGCCATTGCCTTCACTGCGCACAAAGGTCTTGATAGCCAGGCGGCGCTGTGGTGCTGTGGCAATGACGGAGAGGTCGCGCAGGCCTTCCAGCGCCATGCCCAGCGTACGGGGGATGGGGGTGGCGGTGAGGGTCAGCACATCCACTTCGGCGCGCAGCTCCTTCATCGCCTCCTTGTGGCGCACGCCAAAGCGGTGTTCCTCGTCGATGATGAGCAGGCCCAGGTTTTTGAACTTGGTGTCCTGGCTCAGCAGCTTGTGGGTGCCGACCACGATGTCCACC
>CAUJJV010000245.1 GCA_963205375.1 Pseudomonadota bacterium | reverse complement strand
TGCAAAAACCTGTGCTAGAATACAAAGCTTAGCGGCTGTAGCTCAGTTGGATAGAGTACTTGGCTACGAACCAAGGGGTCGTGGGTTCAATTCCTGCCAGCCGCACCAAACCGAGAGCCCTGAAACAGCGATGTTTCAGGGCTTTTTCGTTTTTCCTGGCAACTATGCGGACGCTCCCGGGCGCGCGGCGTGGATTCGGTCAACTTCTGTGGTGGCATAAAGCAGATGAGCAAGGCATTTACCAAGGAAACCGACGCAGACGACGAAGAGCTGCAATTGCCGTCGCTGCCAGCCGGGGGAAAGAACTACATCACCCCCCAGGGCTACGCGACCCTGCGCGACGAGTTGCTGGACCTGATCGACAACGAGCGCCCCAAAGTGGTGGAAGTCGTGCACTGGGCCGCCAGCAACGGTGATCGGTCCGAAAACGGCGACTACCTCTACGGCAAAAAGCGCTTGCGCGAGATTGACCGCCGGATCCGGTTTCTGACCAAACGCCTGGAGATTGCAGAAGTGACTGATCCTTCGGTTCACTTTGGCAACGCGCAGATTTTCTTTGGTGCTACGGTCACCTATGCGGACGATGCCGGCGTGGAACGGACGGTCACGATCAAAGGTATTGACGAGGCCAACAGCGCCCAGGGCGAAGTGAGCTGGATATCTCCCATTGCCCGCACCTTGCTCAAGGCCCGCGAAGGCGACGAACTCAAACTGGTGATGCCGGATCGGGTGGGCGATATCGAGGTACTGAAGGTCAGTTACCCGGCACCCCGGCAGCCCTAAGCCGAAGACTTGTTGCGTTCAGCGCGCAGCACCGATTGGGTTCTGCGCAGGTTGCGCAAGGCAATTTCCAGGTGTGCGGTGTCGCGTACGGCCAAAAGAAAACGCAGGTCGGAAGCTTCCTGTGCAGCATCCTGGCCCATGTCGATGTGGATGATGTCCGCCTCGGCAGTTGCCAGTGCCGCGGCCACTTTGGCCAATACACCTTTGCCGTTGGTGACGGTGACGACAATGCCGGTCTCAAAGGGCCGTACGGGCTCATCGGCCCAATCGACGCCGATGAAACGTTCGCTGTCCTTGAGTTGCAGCTTTTTTGCGATCTGGCAATCGCTGGCATGCACTACCAGACCTTCTCCGCGCCCAAGGTAGCCCACAATCGCATCCCCGGGAATGGGGCGACAGCACTGCGCAAACTGCACGGACGCGTTCTCGCTTCCGTCCAGCGTAATCAGGCCCATGGAAGGCGATTCATGGGCTGTGAACCGCTCCCGCGTCAGCAGGAGGGCATCGGGTCGCTCGCCGGACTCGACCAGAAGGTGCAGCAGCCGTTTGGCGACGATGTTGGCGATCCGCTTGCCCAGGCCAATATCTGTGAGCAACTCGTGTCGGGTCTTGTTGCCGGTAAACCGCAACAGCTTGTCCCACAGCGGGGCGTACTGCGGATCTCCGTCGGGGAAGTGCTCAATGCCCTCCGAACGCAGCGCCTGGTGGAGCAGGCGCTCGCCCAGGCTTTCGGATTCGGTCTGCGCCATCGTTTTGAGATGGTGGCGAATTTTGGATCGGGCACGTCCGGTGCGCACAAAACTCAGCCAGGCCGGGTTGGGGGTGGATACCGGAGCCGTGATCACTTCCACCACATCGCCATTCTTCAGCTCGGTGCGCAAGGGCACCTGTTCGCCGTTGATGCGTGCGGCCATGGTTCGGTCGCCCACGTTGCTGTGGATGGCATACGCAAAATCCACCACGGTGGCGCCGCGCGGCAACGCCATGATCTGGCTCTTGGGCGTGAACACGTAGACCGCATCCGGGAACAGATCGACCTTGACGTGGTCCCAAAACTCGGCGGCGTCCCGCGTTTCGTCCTGGATGTCCAGCAGGGATTGCAGCCACTTGGTACCCAGACGTTCACTGGAGGTGTCGTCGGGATGGTTGACCTTGTAGAGCCAGTGGGCGGCAACGCCCGACTCTGCAACAACATGCATGGCCTCGGTCCGCATCTGGAATTCGATGTTGATTCCCGAGGGGCCTACCAGTGTGGTGTGCAGGGACTGGTAGCCATTGAGTTTGGCAATTGCAGTATGGTCCTTGAACTTGCCGGGAACCGGCTTGTACAACTGGTGCAGCAGACCCAGCGCGGTGTAGCAGTCAATGACCGTGGGCACCAGCACCCTGAACCCATAGATGTCGGTCACCTGGGCAAAGCTCAGGTGCTTGTTGGTCATTTTCTGGTAAATCGAATAGAGCGTTTTTTCCCGTCCGGCGATGCGCACGGGAATGTCGGCCTCGGAAAAAACCGCCTCGACTTCCTTCTGCACTTTTTGAATCAGGTCGCGCCTGCGGCTACGAGCCTTGGTCACGGCCTTTTTCAGAATGTTGTAGCGCCAGGGCTTGAGGTGCTGGAAAGACAGGTCCTGCAACTCACGGTAGGTCTGGTTCAAACCCAGGCGGTGCGCAATAGGCGCGTAGATTTCAAGAGTCTCGGACGCGATGCGGTTCCATTTGGAACGGGGTACGTCGGACAGCGTGCGCATATTGTGCGAACGGTCGGCCAGTTTGATCAGGATGACGCGAACATCGCGCGCCATGGCCAGCAGCATCTTGCGGAAGGACTCGGCCTGGTTCTCTTCGCGGGTGTTGAACTGCAGCTTGTCGAGCTTGGTCAGGCCATCGACCAGTTCCGCTACCGGAGACCCGAAGCGTTCAATCAGTTCGATTTTGGTAACGCCGCAGTCTTCCAGCGCATCATGCAGGAGCGCTGCCATGAGGGCTTGCGCATCAAGCTTCCACTCGGCGCACTGTGCCGCGACCGCAATGGGGTGCGTGATGTAGGGCTCACCGTTGTTGCGCAACTGGCCCAGGTGCGCTTCATCCGCAAAACGGTAGGCCAGGCGAACCTGCTCGATATCCTGCGCCGAGAGATAGTCCAGCTTCGCCGTCAGGCCGGCAAAGCTGGCCGCCGCTGCGTTCGCGGCGGAATCTACCGGCTTGATTGGAAGTGCGCTACCCATGCCGTAAATGTAGCGCCAGCAAGGCAAACCAGGGTTGCATCAGGGCAAAAAAAAGCACCGCGTACGGTGCTTTTCGGGAGTGAAAGTGGCTCAGAGAGGCACTTTTTTCAGCATTTCAATGCCGACTTTGCCCGCAGCAATTTCGCGCAGGGCAGTGACGCCGGGCTTGTTCTTGCTTTCGATCTTGGGCGTGTGTCCCTGGCTCAGCATGCGAGCGCGGTACGTAGCCGCCAGCACCAACTGAAAGCGATTGGGGATTTTTTCGAGGCAGTCTTCGACAGTGATACGGGCCATGGTGTTTCTCCAAAAGGCTAGGGGATGTTCAACGCTTTGAATGTTTCGGCCCGGGCGCGTCGCTGCGCCGAGAATTTGAGCCGCTGGGAATGAACTATGGCCTTCAGATCGAAAAGCGCACGGTCAAACAACTCGTTGATTATAACGAAGTCGAATTTATCCACATGGGCGACCTCCGCCTGGGCGTTCTTCATGCGCAGGTCAATGATGTCGGGCGCGTCTTCACCGCGGCGCTCCAGGCGGGAGCGCAACTCTTCCCAGCTGGGTGGGAGGATGAAGATGCAGATGGCATTGGAAAAGATATTCTTGATCTGAATAGCTCCCTGGAAGTCGATTTCCAGGATCACATCGGCGCCCAGCGCCATGCGCTCTTCAATGGCTTTCTTGGAGGTACCGTAGCGCTGGCTGTGCACATGCGCCCATTCCACGAAGGCGTCGGCCGCCACCATGGCGTCAAACTCCTGCTGCGAGACAAAGAAGTACTCGCGGCCGTGTTTTTCCTGCCCCCGGGGCGGGCGGGTGGTGTGGGAGACAGAGGGCTGGACCCTGGAGTCCAGTTCCAGCAGGGCCTTGACCAGGCTGGATTTGCCCGCCCCGCTGGGGGCGGCGACAACAAAGAGGTTTCCAGGATAGTCCATGGCAAAAGCCCTTATTCTATGTTCTGTACCTGTTCGCGCATCTGCTCGATGAGCACCTTCATATCGACCGAGAT
>CAUJJV010000244.1 GCA_963205375.1 Pseudomonadota bacterium | reverse complement strand
CTGCTGCTGGTGGGCTTGTACATCCTGTTCATCGTGGTCGTTGCCATCTTCAAGCCGGCCATGGTGCCTGCGCTGCCTCCTGAAGCCCTGCTGTACAAAGAAGACAACGGTGCCTCGGGCCACAAGTCCCTGCTGGCGCTGATGGTGCTGTGTGCGGCCGTGGGTTATGGTTGGGCCCAGGTCCATGACGGCCTGATGACCAAATGGCTGGAGCGCGCAGTGCCCTCCGCCGGTGACGAAATCGTCATCATGTCCCTGACGCTGGCATCCCTCACCGGCCTGGCATTGGCCATCATCAACCGCGTAACCAAAATGGGCCTGCTCTCCAAGCTGGCCGAGCAGGTGACCTTTGTGCTGATGCCGCCGCTGATCCTGATTTTCCTGGTGCTGGGTACCATCTTCCTGGGTGTGGCCACACCGACTGAAGGCGGCGCCATGGGTGCGCTGGGCGCACTGATTCTGGCCTTGGGTAAACGCCGCCTGAGCAAGGCACTGCTGAACCAGGCACTGGAAAACACTGCCAAGCTGGCCTCGTTTGTGCTGTTCATCCTGATTGGCTCGACTGTTTTCAGCTTCACCTTCAATGCGGCCGACGGCCACATCTGGGTGGAACACCTGTTTGACAAGATCCCCGGCGGTGCCTGGGGCTTCCTGCTGGTGGTAAACCTGCTGGTGTTTATCCTGGGCTGTTTCATCGACTTCTTCGAGATCGCCTTCATCGTGATTCCGCTGCTGGCCCCCGTGGCCGAAAAAATCCTGCCCGGTCTGGTGCCTGGCATGACACCCGACCAGGCCATGATCTGGTTTGGCGTAATCATCGCCATGAACCTGCAAACCTCTTTCCTGACACCGCCCTTCGGCTTTGCCCTGTTTTACCTGCGCAGCGTGGCGGCCAAGTTTGACTACAAGGACCGTGTCACCGGCAAGCTGATTCCATCGGTCAAGACCACCGAGATCTACAAGGGCTCCATCGCCTTCATCTGCCTGCAGCTGATCATGGTTGCTACCGTGATTGCCTTCCCGGTGCTGGTCACCGGTGGCATTGAAAAGGCCGAAACGCTGAATTCGGATCAGATCATGGAGCAGCTCGACATATCCAATCCTGACGAAGCGACCGACCCGGCTGCCGCGGCAGCGGGTGATGCCAAGGAAGGCGACTTGCCCAACCCGGCGGCTGACGCCGCCCAGGAAGACGACCCCATGAAGGCCATGCTCGAAGCGAACGAGAAGGACGCGAAAAAACCATAGCGCAGTACTGCGCACATAAAAAAGGGCCGGTTAGCCCTTTTTTTCCACATGCAAGAGAACAATTAGACGAGGAAGACAACCATGCTTACGGCTCTCATACTGATTTTTGTACTGGTCTATGCGGCCATTGCCCTGGAACATCCGCTCAAGGTCAACAAGTCGGCCAGCGCCCTGCTGGGTGCGGGCCTGCTCTGGACGATTTATGCCAAGGGCCAAGGCGATGCCCACCTGTTGGGCGAGCAACTGAACGAATCCCTGATGGGCACGGCACAAATCGTGTTCTTCCTGATGGGTGCCATGACCATTGTGGAAGTGGTGGACGCCCACAACGGCTTTGAAGTCATTACCTCGCGCATCAAAACCACCAGACTCTCCACCCTGATGTGGATGGTGGGATTTGTCTCGTTCTTCCTCAGTGCCATTCTGGACAACCTGACTACCACCATCGTGATGGTGTCGCTGATGAAGAAGCTGCTCGACAAACGCGACGACCGCCTGTTCTTTGCCGGCATCATCGTCATTGCGGCCAATGCGGGCGGCGCCTGGACGCCGATTGGTGACGTGACCACCACCATGTTGTGGATTGGCGGTCAGGTCACCGCGATGGAAATCATGAAAGGGCTGTTCATCCCGTCGTTGATCAACCTGCTGGTGCCCCTGGGTATTACCGCCTGGATTCTGGGGAGCCGTCCGGTGATTGCGCCACAACGGTCTGACAGTGACGAAGTGTTCGAAACCACGGCTTTCGAGCGCAACCTGATGTTCTTCATGGGCCTGGCCATTCTGGTGCTGGTGCCAGTGTTCAAAACCGTGACCCACCTGCCCCCCTTCATGGGCATTCTGTTGGGCCTCGGCGTTCTGTGGATGGTCGGTGATCTGGTGCACCGCAAAGAAGAAGACCTACGCAAGCAGCGTCTGACGCTGGCGCGCGCCCTGACCCGTATCGACATGAGCTCCATCGTGTTCTTCATCGGCATTCTGCTGAGCGTTGCCGTACTGGAGCACACCCACATCCTGTCCAGCATCGCGCAGTGGCTGGACACCACCGTGGGCCGCCAGGACGTGATCGTCATGCTGATCGGACTGGTCAGCGCCGTGGTGGACAACGTGCCGCTGGTGGCCGCCAGCATGGGCATGTACAGCCTGGAGCAATACCCGCCCGACAGCTTCCTGTGGGAGTTCATGGCCTATTGCGCCGGCACCGGCGGCTCCATCCTGATCATCGGCTCCGCAGCTGGTGTGGCAGCCATGGGGCTGGAGAAGATCGACTTCATCTGGTACGTCAAGAAGATCAGCGGCCTGGCCCTCGTGGGTTACCTGGCGGGCGCGATTTTCTACATTGTTGAATACAACCTGCTGCACTGAAGACGTGATTGAGTTCATGCACAGGACACGAGGCTGCTTAATTTGAATTTTGTTGTCGTCATCTGGCTGCAATTCCTGTTGTGCGCCAGCTTGATCGGCGGCGCCGGCTACCAGTTGTCACGTTATGGAGATGCAATTGCAAAGCGAACTGGCATGTCCGGCAGCTGGATCGGGCTGGCACTGCTGGCCGTTGTCACGTCGCTGCCTGAACTTGCTACCGGCATCAGCAGCGTCACCGTAGCCAACGCACCCAACCTGGCGGTGGGAGACGCCTTGGGAAGCTGCGCCATCAACCTGGTGTTTTTGGTGGTCATTGATGCCCTCTCTCGCAAAGAGCCTGTCTGGCATCTCGCAGGCCAAAGCCATGTTCTGGCGGCCGCATTTGGTGTGTTGATGCTGGGCTTTACTTTGGTCAGCCTGCTACTCAGCCAAGTGTCCCACGGGTCGGCGGCCTATGCCCAATTGGGTTATGGGTTGACCACACCGGTACTGCTGGGTTTGTACCTGATAGCGATGCGTACCGTTTTTGCCTATGAACGCAACCATGCAGTCCTGCACAGGGGCGCGCCAGACACTGCGCTGCCCCAATTGCGCACCGCAATCGTGCGCTTTGCCCTGGCCGCATGCGTAGTAGCTGGTGCGGGGGTGTGGCTACCTTTTGTGGCCACGGATCTATCCCACGCAATGGAGTGGAACAAATCGTTTGTTGGCAGCCTCTTCGTCGCGCTGGCTACCTCACTGCCAGAGCTGGCAGTGACCATCTCCGCCCTGCGGATCGGCGCGCTCGATATGGCGATCAGCAACCTGTTGGGTAGCAATCTGTTCAACCTTGCCATCATTGCAGTGGAGAACGTTCTGTATCGCCCCGATATGCTGCTGGCCAGCGTTTCACCGGCACACGCTGTCACTGCGGGCTCCGCCATCACCATGACCGGCATTGCTCTGGTTGGGTTATTTTTCAAGCCCACTGGGCGAGTGCTGCGTGCAATGAGTTGGGTTAGTTTGGGGTTGGTCGCAATGTATGTGCTCAACACCTATGTGCTGTTCTTGTACGGCGAGTAGAAAGGCCACTGACCTGCCCGGCAAGAAGTTTCAAAGCTCGGATGCATCCTTCACCTCACGCGCTTTGTAGATGACCCTCGTTGCGCAAGCGTCAGGAGACATTGAATAGTGCAAAGATATGTCCATGTCCTGATTGCTAAACGCAACAGACTGCGCTGATCTCCCTCTGTCCTCGAATGTGCCAAATGCCTGGCTGTCGCCGTAGGTTCTGCCGAGTTCAGCCAATACCTGTTCAAAAGGAATTCGTTGCATGCACTGGGCCCTGGAAGCAGTACTGAGAAGTTCAATTCGGCTCACAAGCCCAGTACTGATGAAGAAGGTGATGTTGAATGGCTGCGCTGCAAACAGAACTTCTGGCACCCCCCACTTTCCACGTGAATTGCGGGGGCCTTGAATAGGCTTGGGTAACCGTTTAATCTCTGGAAATGAAGCAACCAAGGCCTGCTCGGATGAGCCCAGAAATGACTCGGCATTTGCGCAAGTTGCTCCACATCGTTGAGCGAACGCCGTAGCCGAGTATGCAGCCATCGAAAATACCAGGCTTAGGGTCAGACGGTTCATTGGTGTCTTCGTATCACTGCGATTGACAAATACATTTGCTGCAATATAATTGAGTCTGTTGATTGGGCTTTCAGTGGCGCAATTGACAAGCTAAGTGAGTTAGCTTGGAGCCCTTAGGGGCTCCTTTTTTTGCATCAATCGTTTACCTCTTTCCGGCGTCGCTCCAGGAGTTCCTGTCGCCTTTGCCTGGCGCGGATGGACACGCTCGCTCGACGCCCGAATCCCCCACTCGAACCTGTATCCCTACAGACAAGAACCGGAACGGAGGCTACAGAGATCAATTTTGGGACGATGCTGCCATTCAGAATTCGCAGCATGGCATTCTTCCCTTCCGTACCCACCACAATCAAATCGCAATGCTTGTTCTCGGCTGCTACGGACACGCTGTGAGCGCCATCTGTGCCAGAGCCCACTGCACAGAAGCTTTGAATACCTGCCAGTTCAGCCAATTCGCATGCAGCGTCCAGCATATTCCGGGCATGGGCTGTCGCTTCATTCTGGAAATCCACCTGTGAAAGATCCGCAACAGGAAGAATGTCAAAGCCCACAACAACGGGATGAGGCACGACATAAAAGAAATGAATATCAGCGCGAATTGCTCTTGCCAATTCAATGGCCTGCCGAATTGCAGATTGCGTTACCACGCGGTCGTCTACAACTACCAGCATTCTTCTGTGCATATTTTTTGCTCCTCAATCGCGCTGCTTGGCTGGCGTGACTGGCTTCTTGATTCGCAGTAATTGCAGTTCAGCCAATGACGGGTACAAGGGGGCACTGATAAGACGTGAAACTCCACTTGCCACCATGGCACTCGCCATCAAGCTCAACACCAACGCATGACCGTCAACCATCTCCATGACAATGATGAAGGCGGTCAAGGGGGCCTGGGTGACAGCGGCAAGAAAGCCCGCCATGCCAAGGGCGATCAGAGTCGGCGCATTGGCGTAAGAAGTCAATTGCGCAATGTCGTTGCCTAGTGCGCCTCCAATAGCCAGCGATGGGGCAAAAACACCAGCGGGAACGCCTGCCCAAGTGGAGAGCCACGTTGCTACAAACTTCAACAGCACATACATCGATGATGTGTCGTTGGTGTTCTCCAGCATGGCGCGGTTATGGGCATAACCACTTCCATATGTTTCCCCGTTGCTGACAACACCCAGAATGGCGACTGCCAATCCACAACCAGCGGCAAAGAAAATGGGGAAATTCCGGCGAAACTTGCTGAACCAGTCCGATGAGCTTCCCGCCAGTGACACGATCAACAGCCGTGAAAACAATCCACCCGCGACTCCGCAGCAGACAGCCACCAGAATTGCAGGGAATATCAATGCCGAACCAAAACCCTCTACGCGAATAATGCCAAAGTAACTTGCATTGCCGTACGCGGATACACCCATGAGACCCGCCACGACAATCGCGACCAGTACCAGACTGTTACTGCGCTGATCCGTTTTTTTCGATAGCTCCTCAATGGCGAACATTACGCCACCCAACGGAGTGTTAAACGCTGCAGCAATTCCCGCAGCACCGCCCGCAATAAGGAGGCTCTGATCGGAGACATGTGCGCGCTTTGGCATCCAGCGTCTGGCGTGGTGCATCACTCCAGCCGCAACCTGGACAGAAGGCCCTTCTCTGCCAATCGATAAACCCGCCAGCAAGCCCCAGGTCGTCAATAGAATTTTGGCAACCGTCAGTTTCACAGAC
>CAUJJV010000243.1 GCA_963205375.1 Pseudomonadota bacterium | reverse complement strand
GCGCTAATCCCGCTCGAACCGATGGGCCAGCAGGGTGGATGCCGCAGGCACCACACCGCTGGCCAGTTGCAGGTGCTGGTCCAGATAACCTTCGGATGCGGGCAGCAACCTCTGGTACAAATCCCTGCACAAATCCCTGGCTGTTATATCAAGAGACAGCAACTCGTGTCGACCTGGAAGCAATCGAAGCACTCTGCAAGTACTTCAACGTTCAGGTTGGCGAACTGTTTGAACTTACCGACGCTTAAGCTTGACCCGCTTCGGGCCAGGTGCAGTCACTGGCGAGTGACTGCTATCTGGCCGCCAATTCGGCTTCACATTCCGGTTTGAGGGAGTTTAAATTTCCGTCTGCTCCGAAAGTTCCAATGCATCTTCGACCTCAATGCCAAGGTACCGAACAGTGCTCTCTAATTTGGTGTGCCCTAAGAGCAATTGCACAGCACGAATGTTCTTGGTTCGGCGATAGATCAACGATGCTTTTGTCCGCCGCATTGTGTGGGTGCCGTAGGCTGTTGGATCAAGCCCGATTTCCTTGATCCACGAGTCCAATATTCGCGCGTACTGCCTAGTTCCTAAGTGCGGTGAGTCATGAACCCTGCTGGGAAACAAGAAGTCATCGTTTGCCAACTCAGCCTCTCTTATCCATTCCGTGACGGCATCCCTTGTTGGCGGTGTGATTTCAAACTGAACAGGCTGAGAGGTCTTTTGCTGCATGACAATCGCCCGTGTTGAAACGCGATCGCCGTGGCAAATATCACGTACTCGTAAACGCACCAAATCACATGCCCTAAGTTTGCTGTCCAGCCCAAGGTCAAAAAGAGCAAGCTCCCGCGTGCGATTGCCAAGTTGAAGTCGTATGCGGATGGCCCAAATGTCTTTGAGTTTCAGTGGGGCTTTCTGGCCCACGATCTTTCCCTTGTTCCACGGAATTCTGGCAGTTGACTCCGCTACATTGTCCACAATGATCTCCTTGAAGTTGAAGGGAGAACAACTGTGAACCGGTTGCGTAAATAGTCAACACGTGGCACTTTGAAAAAGCCGGACAGAGGACATTGATCTTCGGCATGTCCGTGCCCACAGGAGTCAGTGGATGTTGCATTTGCGAGGACGATAACCGGTAATTCGCAGGGCAACTGAAGATCGCTTGAATCTATGGGATGCCATAAGCAATACTGCCAGCCTTATCGTCAGGCGACGATGATGCGGGTCGTCACTCAATGCTGACGAAAAAAGACTTAAAGATCGTCTCAAGAAAATTTAGTCAAAAAGGTCACTTAACCACGACTTGCGCTTGCGATATCCGCCGTGGCCAGAGTGGTGTTTGTAGTCTGAGTTCACAAAGTCCGGGCGGCGAGTCGTTGGCTCGTATTGCGACTGCACCGGCTGAGGTGATGCGGGAGGTTGTGTTGGCATGGCTTGAGCGCTGCGCTCAATTAGCTTGTCTAGTTCACCACGATCCAGCCAGACCCCTCGGCATGATGGACAGTAGTCAATCTCGATACCCTGGCGCTCAGTCATGACTAGCGTGGTTTCGGTACATTGGGGACATTTCATTTTTGCAATTCTCGTCGTAAAGGGATTTATTCGTCGCGCAGTGCTTCATCAGTGATTGGTCTAACTTGCTTGCATCAGGGGATCGGCGATATATTCATTCAACGTTTCACTTTTGATAATCTAATCCGCTCAACATTGCGGTTCATCTGGGCACGGACCACGGTTTCAAATACCCATTTCTTTAAGCCCGATAGGTTGGTGCCGTGCTTTCGATAGAACTCGTCCGGAGAATTGAAAATTCCAAAATCGGCATTGATCCCCTCTTTCTGGATGTAGGTGTCAGTGCCCTTCCATTGAACAGGCGGATCGCGCAAGTCGGTAACGGCCGCGCCGAACCCACAGAACTCTTTCGCCGCAGGAAACGTTTGTTGCACTGCAATGAGATAACTCTCATCAAGAATGAACCCTTCAAGATTCACCCATCGACCGTCAAACCAAATTTCAACCCAACTATGAATGATCGATGCGGGAGCTAAAACATAGGCCCATCCAGTGATCGCGCCTTTTTGTAGCCGCTTATCTATCGTGAACCCATGAAATCGACAGGCAATTTGATTTGCCCGAAGCAGGGCCATAAGCAAGATTCCCTTGGTATTGCACTGCCCAAATCCATCCGCCAAGACTTGAGAAGCCGGTAGGCTGTCGGATTGGTTGTAGCCAAACTTGATCTCATTGCGAACGAAATCGTAAATCGCACCAATGCGCTCAAACTCTGGCAACGCTTGCCATCTGCGCTCGAAGATCAACGGTTGTATTTGGGGACTCTTGAAGTCCAGTAACTCGGTTGGTTCGGTCAGTTCCGTCAGAAGTGCACGATCACCCTCAGCCTGGGAAGTTTGTAGTCTCATACTGTTTTCTCGCTTGACTTAACACCCAACAAACGCAGCCCATTGAAAACGACCAATAGACTTGCCCCCATATCCGCAAACACAGCCATCCACATGGATGCGCCATTGAACAATGCCAGCACCAGAAAAACCGCCTTGATACCAAGAGCCAGGGTAATGTTCTGCCAAAGAATGGCTTGCGTTTTGCGCGATAACACAATGGTCTCTGGAATACGCCGTAAGTCGTCGTTCATGATTACCACATCTGCGGCCTCCATGGCGGTATCCGTGCCTGCAACACCCATGGCAAAACCAATGTCAGAGCGCGCCAATGCTGGCGCATCATTAATGCCGTCGCCGGTCATTGCAGTCAGACCGTATCGCTTTTGAAGCTCTTCGATGGCTGTCAGTTTGTCCTCTGGAAGCAAGTTTCCACGCGCATCATCAATGCCAGCTTGCTTGGCAATGGTCTTTGCGGTTGCCTCGTTGTCACCCGTCAACATGACGGAAGTGACACCCAGTGCGTGCAATTGGGCCAACGCTTCTCGTGACGTTTCTTTAATGGTGTCGGCTACAGCAAAAATAGCTAACACTTGGTTTTGCGATGCCAGCATGGTGACGGTACGACCTTGCGCCTCATGCTCCGCCAATCGCGCTTCGATACTGCTGCTACATAGTTTCCGATCTTCGATCAAGCGGTGGTTACCAAGACACAACATCTGCCCATCCACAAGGGCCTCTACGCCCCTTCCGGCAACCACCTTGAAATCCTGAAGAACACTATTTCCAGGATCAAGACTTTTCGCGATGGCCTTGGAGACGGGGTGATCAGAGTGAGCAGCAAGGTCGGCTGCCCATCTCAAGACCTGCCACTCAGGTACTTCTGATTTAACAAATTCGGTATCCACCAAGACAGGCTTGCCCTCGGTGATTGTTCCTGTCTTGTCCAAAGCAACTACTTTGATCTTTCGAGCACCCTCAAGGTAAACACCGCCCTTAATCAAAATGCCGCGTCTTGCAGCCGCTGCCAGACCACTGACCACCGTGACGGGGGTAGAAATCACCAACGCGCATGGACATGCAATCACCAACAGAACCAACGCTTTGTAGATAGCTTGAGCCCAAGTCCAATCCATAAGCCAGGGCGTCAGCAATGCGACTCCCAGAGCCAGTACGAACACAGCGGGTGTGTAGACGGCGGCAAATTTATCAACAAACTGCTGCGTGGGCGCGCGGGAACCCTGTGCTTGTTCAACTGCATGGATGATGCGGGAAAGTACCGAATTGCTGGGCAAGGCGGTGACCCGCACTTCAATGGTGGCCGTCGCATTGATGGTTCCAGCAAATACTGAGTCACCTGGAGCTTTGTCTACCGGAATGCTCTCACCCGTCACCGATGCCTGATCGACGGAAGTGCTACCAATGACGATGGCCGCGTCAACAGGAATACGCGCACCAGGTTTGATGCGCACTACGGCGTCCAGCACAACACTACTCACCGGAACAATTTGCCATGATCCGTCGGACTGACGAGTCTCCGCAGTCTCAGGGGTCAGGTCCAACAGGCTCTTGATAGCACCTCTGGCCCTATCCACTGCACGCGCTTCAATCAATTCAGCAATGGCATACAGCGCCATGACCATTGCAGCCTCAGGCCACTGACCGATCAGAAATGCACCGGTAACTGCGACTGTCATCAATGCATTGATATTGAGTCGAAAATTTCGCAGGGCGGCCAAGCCTTTGACGTAAGTGGAGAAACCAGCAAGTGCAATTGCACCCACAGAAAGCACCATCCCCAGTCCTTGGAAAATGCGTGTATCTGGTGCAAAAAATGCAATGGACTCTGCACCGACCGCAAGTGCTAGGGCCAGCGCATATTTTTGAATTCCGCTTGGAAAGCTGGCATCGTTGTGGTCATGATCATGTCCGTCGTGTGCGTGGTCGTGTCCCTGGCCATGTGGACCCGTCTCAGATGCATTGCTGCTTAGTGGCGTAGGCTTGAATCCTGCCTTGCGAATTGCAGCCAAGACGAGTGGCAAGGAGTCCGCCTCGGCATCAATCGAAAGCGTCCGTGCCGCAAGTTGGAACTGAAGGCTGCGCACACCGGGAATGTTTGCCACTGCATGGCGAATTTCCCCCTCCTCAGAGGCGCAATCCATGGTTGGGATTCGGAAAACAGAAACGCCTGCTTTTGCACTTTGCGGCAATGCGTGAGATGAATCCGATTTTGAAGATGCACAAGCACTTGAACACTCGCATGTCGGAACCGTTGTTGCTGGCTTTGAAGGTGTGTTGTTCATGGACATTTCCTGATTGAGATTGAATTGGAAACCCTGTAGCCACTAAAGAGTCAAGCGGTTATGATTGAAGTCATGAAAATCGGTGAACTAGCCAATCTGACTGGTGTGCAGGTAGAGACCATTCGGCACTATGAGCGCGAGGGCTTGTTGCCACACACCAGGCGGTCTGAAGGTAATTACCGCGTCTACGACGAAACGCATGGGCAGCGCCTATCGTTCATTCGTCACTGTCGTAGTCTGGACATGACCTTGGATGAAATTCGAGTTTTGCTTCGCTTTCGCGATGCTCCCACCGAAAATTGCGGTGAAGTCAACGCGCTTTTGGACGACCACATTGGCCACGTTGCTCACCGAGTCAAGGAACTGCGGCAATTGGAAAGGCAGCTAAAGGATCTTCGCGAGCTTTGCCGTAGTGCACAAGACGCGGAGCACTGTGGAATTCTCAATGAACTCAATGTCATGTCACAAAAACAGACGATTTCATCTGACATGACTGGTCATGTGCATGGTGCGCATGCGGGTGTCAGGACTCGAAAATCCCACGCTTGACTCTCACTTCGGTTGAGTCAATGCGACAGGTGCGTGAACATACGTCGTCTCACTTTCGCCTTTGGAATTTTTGAAAGTCAATGTGATTTGCGCTTCTGTACCGACCTTCAATTGTTTCTTGAGGTCCATCATCATTAGGTGGTATCCGCCCGATTTGAGCTCGACTGGCTGATTTGCAGGCAGTTTCAGCCCGTCAACTGCGCGCATTCGCATGACATCGTTTTCCATTTTCATTTCATGGACTTCCACGACGCCAGCGATGTCGGAACGCGCGGAGACGAGCGTCGTATCCTTCTTTGATACCAGTTGCATGAAGGCACCGGTCGCTTGTTGATTAGGTACCGTAGCGCGAACCCAGGCATTAGTCACTGATACTTGTGCCAGACTGGTTGATGCGGCAACTGCGCCACACGCAAATAGCACTGCCACGATTGTTTGATTTTTTTTCATTTAAGGTACTCCAAGTTTGAATTCAACGAGCTGGGACACTCGAGGACCCGCTATCCGACGACGCCTTCGTAAATAATTTTCCAACCACTGGACCGCCGCTGCCAATATTGACGAATCGTGCGTCCCACTGCATCACCATCTCTGACTTCGCCGAAGGTTGCAACCATAGTGTCTGCCTCGTCTGTCCAGCGGATAAGTGAGATGTCTTTGATTGTTACGGGTCTGTTGTCTGTCCTTTTTAGATCAGCTTTCAAGGATTCGCTGAACTTATTCAGATCCATATCAGCAACACCAAAATCAGGTGCGTAAAAGCGCAAGAATTCACTTTCACGTCCACGTCGTTTGGAACTCGCCCACGTTTGCAACATGTCGGCGAACACCTGCTTTTGATTCGTCAGATTGGAAGGAAGAACCCAATTCAGGTTTTGTCCAATAACAACGGGAGTGGTGCGAATTTCCACTGTATTGATGATTCTTTCCAAATCAGGATTCGCTACGGCTACACACCCATCTGTGGCCTGCGGTGCCCTGGTAAATTGGTTCGATGGAGTTCCGTGCAACCAGATGCCACTACCCGTCTTGCCGCGCCGCAAGTCCAAAATGTTGGGATAGTTGACCGGCAGCGCACCTGAGCCATACAAATCCTTAAGACTCTTCGGGTCCAGATTACTGGTGACAAAATAAACTCCCAATGGAGTGCGCTGATCCCCTTCGACATTCTTCCCCACACCTTGCTTACCCACAGAAATGTAGTAGTCAGCCAATAGCTTCATTTCCGATCCATTGTTTTCAAAAAGATACAAACGAGCCTTGGCAGTGTCCACTGCAATGGCATGCTTATTCCGCTTTGAAAGTGCGACGAATTGCGTGGGGATGGAATTGATTGGTGGCCGTTGCTTGATTGCGGCAATTCGTAGCGCTGATTCACTCCTCAAAGCCAACAAGTTTTGCTTTGCACTCTCTGCAATTTCTGGCGGGACATCACCGATACCTTGAATTGACCTTGATCGTGTAGCAAGCAAGTCCCCATATACAAGTTGCGCCAGCTGAAAATTTGGAAAATCGGATACCAACTTCTCTGCTTTGCTAAGAGCATTGCGGGTATCCGCCATGCCGATGAGCCTAAGGATTTCAATCAATCGCGCTTCTGCGACCCCATCGCGTTGATGTGGTGCACGAGGATTTACTTTACCTGGAGCGCTTGGTCTTTGAACTGCACTCTGGGAAGACCCAGCGTACAGACCCATTAAAACCACGAGCAGCGAAGGTACAACTGCAAACCTTGTCCACTTTCTCAATGGATACCCATACAGAATATTAGGGACAACTTTATTTTGATTACGTAAAAGATTCAACCGAGGGTCTGTCAGGTTTGGCGACATGAACAACTCACAGTAGATTTTGTATATCCTGGGCAATCGCTTGAGGTTCCGCCCCATATTTGGAGAACAAACGAATGCTGCCTTTGGCATCAAAGATGTATTTGCCTGCAGAGTGATCCATGCTGTAAGACGTAGGTGTCTTGCCCTCCACTTTTTTGTAGTACATCTTGAAACTTTCAGAGAGTTCCTTGAGTTGATCTGGCTCTGGCCGCAGCGCCAAGAACGTAGCATCAAAATTCAGCATGTATTCTTTGAGCAGTGGCAAGGTATCCCGTTCGGGATCTACGGTGACAAAAAGCACTTGCAGCAGTGAACCTTGTTTGCCCAACAGCCGCTTGACCTCAGCCATGGTGCTCATAGAAGTTGGACATACATCAGGGCATTGCGTAAAGCCGAAAAAGAGGACAACGACTTTTTCGCGGAATTCGGCCAGAGTTCTGATGTTTCCGAAGTGATCCTTCAAGCGAAAATCCTTGGCGTACGCTGCCCCGGTCAGATCGATGCTGTTGAAGTCTGCTGACTTGGGAGAACATCCCGCCAAAATGATGGGAGTGAACGCACCACCCACGGCGGCGGCGATAAGCGACCGGCGGGAAATAATCTGGTCGTCTGGCTGAGTTGATCGCACCATGGTTCTTTTGCCTTCACTGCTTCTTCGACTTGGCTACTTCTTCTGCTACCAGAGCTGCCAATTGATCTGGCCCGAAGCTGGGTAGCCCCCGTCCATTGACAAAAAACGTCGGAGTCTTCGTAACTTCCAGTGCGGTGAGGTCTTCGACATCTTGTTTAAGAGCGGCATCTGGACCGGGGCCTGATGCGTCATTCATTGCCTTCTGCATGTCCAATCCAACTTGTTCAGCTACGTTGTAGACCGCATCCAGATTTGGATTGCCGTGGTCTGCCCAAGTCGGCTGCGCCGCCAGAATGGCTTCCAGCAAAGGCCAATATTTGTCTTGACGTTTAGATGCTTCCAGCAACTTGACTACCTTGTCTGATCCTTGGTGAAAAGGGGCATATCTCAATACCAGCCGCACATCATTGGGATACTGCTTCATCAAGTCCTTCACGATGGGGTAAAAGGCGCGGCACGTCTCACAGGCGGGATCGAAAAATTCGACAATCGTCACAGGGGCACTTTGAGGGCCAAGCACGGGCGAATGCATACGGACCATACGTTCGGCTTGCTGATTGACCTTTTGCTCTTGCGAGTTCTGCACACGCTTTTGATAGCTGTACATACCAAATGCAAAGAATGCAAGGACCACTCCGAGAACGATGATGACGGTCATTTTTTTGGAATTCATTTCGAGGACTTTCGCAGGTAAAGAATGAGAAGTAGAGATATGGCGATGAATGCGATCAGTGAAAGCCATGGGATCTGCAATCCATTGAGAATTTCCAGCTTTTGTTCGGCACAGGAAACGCCAGAACCGCAGGGAATCCAGGCTTTGGGCACAAACCCGGCAATCAATAAAGTGTGATAGCCAGCCAGAAGGACTCCACCCAATGCCAGGGGGAGACCGTAAATTGCACCGCGTCGGTCATCGCTGTAACAGGCCATGCCTAGCACGATGACCAAAGGGAACATGAAAATTCGCTGGTACCAACACAACACACAGGGCGTCATGCCCATGACCTCGCCAATAAAAAGGGCACTGGCTGTAGCTGCTGTTGCAACCACCCAAGCGAGGACAAGGAGACTCCAACTGCGATTCATGCTTGAACCTTGGCTTTTGTTGACTGTTCTTGCGCAGATACAGAATTTCTAAACAACAAAATCCATACAAGCACAGCGCAGACTATGTAACTGTCAGCCAAATTGAATGCTGGCCAGTGCATTCCACGCCAATGAACGTCAAGGAAGTCAACTACAGCGCCAGTTTGAATGCGATCAATCAGATTGCTTGCGCCGCCAGCCACGACCAAGCCACCTACCCGCCGCTCAACTGGGTCCATATTTTTGTACATACAGACCAGCGTTATAGGAACTATTACGAGGATGCTTATGCCAATCAACAATGGTCGTTGCCAGCCATCAGCACTTGCAAGAAAGGAAAAGGCAGCACCTCTGTTTAAGGTGTGAACGAAATTGAACCAATCCGTTACAACAACTGCTTCACTCAGTGCAATCGTGTTGGAAAAATAGGTCTTGGTCAATTGATCCACGCCAATAAGGGCGCCGACCAAAATAACCCAAAGAATGCGTGGGCGCTGTCGCCAGTGGGAAAGAAACATGAAGAGAAATCCCGAAAACTGTTGATCAAATCAGCATCAAGAGCTGACACGATTACAGGGATCGATTTCTCGAAGCCTTTAAAGCTTATGCGTAGATCGATACCCTGGTCAGATCAGGGCAACCCACTGCGGCCGCTCTGGACGATCTAAAAGGCCAGGGCTTGACTGCACACTAGGCAGTGATGAAAACGTTAAAGTGAGCGCAAAGTTATTGGCGACACTGGGTTCTTGGATAGCCATAGAACAGCCAGAATGGCAGGTGCCGCAATCCAAATCGGTTGTCACCGCCTTAGCAAAATCCCCACCTGGATCCGCGCGTTCAGTTGTTTGGTGTTGATGTGTGTGATGGCCAATGTGCTTGCTTGAAACATCGCTTTCGTGCTGACAGTAACGCCCAGATGCTGCCCAGGAGAGCTGCAACGGCATCAAAATAGTTAAAAAGACGATTAGCCAAAAACGCATCTCAACATTGTAGTAGCTTTAGCGTTGAGACCTATGTGTTCATCAAAAACTTCTGATAGCTTCTCGGGCGGTGATTCTGCAGTTGATTGCGTTGCAAGTTTTAATCTAGTGTGATTCCGTAGCATTCACAGCGGGCACACAAAACACCAAGCCGGTGTGATAGACCAGCCAATCATTCAAATCGAATTTTCAACCCCTTTTTTCACTATCACTTGAGCCGGCCGTCCAGTCCAACTTTGAAAAACTGAAACCTGCGACAGAGGTCTTGGGCAGCATCTCTCTGGCGTTCGATAGACGTTATTCGATATCTGCCGCTCATCGCCGACGGCTAGTGGTCAACATGCGAAGTCCACCATGCAGATTGAGCTTCCCTGAAGCGGGTATTCGTGGCCTGAGTTTGAGAGCATTTGAATGACCGGTATCGGGCGACCAGTTGTTCGCTCGCTAGGTCTGCAATGGGTCGATTGCTGCGGTAACACTTGGCCAATTGCGGAAGTTCGTATGGGTTAGCTTTGTGGCGCGAAATATCATGCGTTACGTACCCAAATACGAATTAGCTGAGGACACGAAAGGCCGTCTACAGCCATTCGCGTAGCCGACATCTACGGAGCTGAGCAACCATGGTGAATCATCCGGGACTCCAACGCAGAGTGCCACTTAAAACGGGGGGGACGTCGAGAGCACAACGGTCGGTACGGCTGCTACTCGCTGACGTGGGGTGATTCAAAGGGGCGAGATTTCTATCAGGACGTTTGTGTCGTGCTGAACGCCGAATCCTGGATGCGCTTTGCGGCAGGTACTATGTCTGAGATGGCTGCGGTCTCGTGAAAAAAGCTGTACGTCACTTGCTCGCGGGCGCGCGGAGACCCCTACGTGATGCCAGACACGCTGCTGAAGGCGTTCAAGAAGGCCCGTGATGTTCGTCACGTCGCCTCATTTTGAACCTCCACGCTGAGCGTCTCTAATCTTACTTCTCGGCTTGGCATAAGTCGGCCTGGAACCATCAAATGCAATTTTTGAGATTTGCCTGAATGCTCGCATCCGCACTGGACAACTTGCCAGCCCAAACGTCAAGGGTGTGGACAGCCGTCTGGAGACGGTACGCAAGTTACCCACCGCCCCCATCCCCAACGACATTTAGAAGGATTAATCAACTCAAATTCAGAATGACATCATTTATGTCCATAGGCGAAAGGTGACACCTATGAGTCATGTTATCAATACCTCACCCATGCATGTCACCACCCGCTATCACGTGCGTAAGGTCGTAGTAGCACAGACCGTCGCCATTGCTCAGCTGCAGGCTGGAATCGTTCAGCTCCAGTTGCACCCAGTTGGGACCCACCTGGGTGACATAGCCGATGGACTGGCCCGGGTTCTTGGGGCTGTCGAAAGCGCCAATGTCGTCCTTGCGGCCCTGCACAAAGTAGTCGGTGAACTCGCGGTTGAAGTTCTGGTCCGGGTCGGGTGTGAAGGTGAAGGTGGTGCTGCCGCTGCTGGCGCGTGCGTACGGGTGGTCGGAGTCCTGACGGTTTTCCACCAGCTCATCGAGCAATCTGCGGTAATGGGCGGTGATGTTCTTCACATAGCCCATGTCCTTGTAGCGCCCCTCGATCTTGAAGCTGCGGATGCCCGCGTCCACCAGTGCGGCCAGATTCTCACTCTGGTTGTTGTCCTTCATGGACAGCACATGCTTGTCATGCGCCACAAAGCGGCCCTGGCTGTCCACCACCTGGTAGGGCAGGCGGCAGGCCTGGCTGCATTCGCCCCGATTGGCGCTGCGCCCCGTATGCGCAGCACTGATGTAACACTGGCCACTGTAGGCCACGCACAGGGCGCCATGCACAAAAAACTCCAGCGTGCAGAGCTCCGGGTTGGTCGCGGCGCGTATGTCGGCAATCTGCTGCAGGGTCAGTTCGCGGGCGAGCACGATTTGTGACAGTCCCACGTCCTGCAGAAAGCGCGCTTTCTCGGGAGTGCGGATATCGGTCTGGGTACTGGCATGCAACTGGATCGGAGGCAGGTCGATTTCCAGCAGCCCCATGTCCTGGATGATGAGCGAATCCACGCCCGCGTCGTACAACTGCCAGGCCAGCGTGCGGGCAGGCTCCAGTTCGTCATCGCGCAGAATCGTGTTCAGTGTGACGAAGATGCGGCTGTTGAACCGGTGCGCATGCTGCGCCAGCCGGGCAATATCTGCCACGCCGTTATCGGCACTGGAACGGGCGCCGAATGAGGGGCCGCCAATGTAGACGGCATCGGCACCATGGTTGATGGCCTCGATGCCAATGTCGGCATCGCGTGCGGGAGCCAGAAGCTCAAGCTGGTAATCGGGCAGGGACATGGGGCCTGATTATCCCAGCGTCGCGAAACGCTGGCCGACGCACGGTGTTTTATGCCGCCGGGTATGCCTGGCCGGACGGGTCGGTAAACACGATGCGGGCTTCGGCATCGAGCGAAAAAGTACCGCTCTTGTATTCCTTGCGCAGGCGCAGCTTCTTGCTGCCGAACGCAAGCTCCACCATACCTTCGGTGCTGAGGCCCACTTCCAGCTTGGCGCTGCGTGTACGCGCCAGTTGCTTGTCCAGCTCTGTGCGCTCCGCCAGGGACTTGCCCCAGATCTGGACTGCCTGACGCCAGGAGGCTTTCACCCGGTCCAGCATGCCCTTGGGGTCGCCAATGCTGGTGAGATGGTGGGAGAGTTTTTGCAGGTTGTCCTCGTTGGCCTTCTCTTTGGCAAGTCGTTCCTGCAGGGCCTGGTATTGCGCTTCCAGCTCCGGATTGGATCCCACGGCAACCTGGGTTACGCCTGTCTTGGTTGACCCGAGGTAGGGTACTTTGAGCAGCATCATGGTGTGTGTGGTTCCACCTACCAGGCGTCCACGTTGCGGTGCCTTGGTTCCAATCAGGATCTGGTTGCCCGAACGCAGCTGGCTTTCGAGCGCCATGTCATCCAATGCGATCACGGTTCCGGCTTCCAGCGACGCCGCCTCGCAAAAGCGCGCAGTGATGGCTCCGCCGGCCTTGACGCGAGCCTGGGCGATCACGCCACCCTTGATGGTGATGTTGCCACCGGCGTCCAGTTGTGCACCTTCCACTGTGCCGCCCACCACGATGTCCCCACTGGCCTGCACCTTCATGGTGTTATTCACGTCACCATCGACCTGGACGGTGCCATCAAAGTAGATATTGCCGGTAGCCAGATTGACTTCAGGCACCCGCAATACGGGCTCGACCATGACGCCACAAGGTACCCGCACCGGTTGACCGGTCACGCTGGCCTTGAGGATATTGGGGTCGGCACTGTCAATCTCGGCACCGATCAGCTGCGCAGCAAAGGGCTCGTCGCGGCCAGGGCGGGGGACAATGACGGCCCCCTTGATGGTTCGGCCCTCGATGCCCTGCGTGGCGGGAATGCGGCGCATCAGGGGAGCACCTGGCTCCACCAAGGCGATACCGCTGTGCTCCCGGTAGTCAATCAGTCCGTTGGCATCCAGTCGTGGCGCGCGGTTGGAGGCTTGGGGCACCATTTCTTCAAAGTCAGCGTCCTGACCATCCTGCGCCTGCGCACCGCTGGCCACCGGCAGGGCATGGACCGATCCGGCCTGGCAGGCCTCCAGCAAGGCAGCCGAGTCGATGCCAAAGGTGACACCTGCTTCATGCAGTGCCTGCAAAATGTCTTCAATCTCGGCAGCCTTGCCGCCCTGCGGCGGGATCAAGGTGACCGCGGCGGTCATTTCATCGGGGGCTACCACCACCTGGATACTGGCATCCAGCCGCTGCGCCAGCGGCACCACAAAAGGCTCTTTCTTGTGGTTGCAGTCCTGCACTGCAATGGCCAGGGCGCTTTCATCGACAACCCAGTCTCCATAGCCTGCTTCCTGCAGCAACGCGCGCAGATGGTCTGTTTCCAGCGGGTGGCGTTCGGACGATGGGTCGCTGCGCAGAAATACCTGCCCGTCGGTATCCGATAGAGAAATCCCGGCAATCGCCATACGTCAACGCGCTCCTTGTTGGTGCGACTTTGTACCACGGCAGGTATACCGATGTCACGAAAACGTCAAAAAAAACGCGACCCAAGGTCGCGTTGATGGAGCAAGGGAAGACCGTTACTCGATCTTGGCCTTAGCGCGCAATTCTTCCTGGAACTTGGTCATCTTCTGTTGTTGAAGCTGCTGTGCAATCTGGGGCTTGACGTCCTCAAATTTGGGCAGCTGCGCATCGCGAACATCTTCCAGGCGAATGACGTGGTAGCCAAACTGGGTCTTCACCGGGGTTTCCGTGGTTTTGCCTTTGGCCAACGCCGTCAGCGCTTCGGCAAATTCCTTGACGTAATTGCTGGGTGTTGCCCAATCCAGATCGCCACCGTTGGCACCGGAGCCTGGATCCTTGGACTGCTTCTTGGCAATGGCGTCAAATTTGGCGCCTTTTTTCAGCTGGGCGATGATGGCCTTGGCTTCGTCTTCCTTCTCTACCAGGATGTGGCGGGCGCGGTATTCCTTGCCGGCATTGGCCGCCGCAAAACGGTCGTATTCGGCCTTGGCTTCTTCATCGGTCACCGGATTCTTCTTCTGGAAGTCGCCGAACAGTTCACGAATCAGGATGGACTGGCGGGCCAGCTCCATCTGGTTTTTGTAGTCTTCGGTGGCGTCATATCCGCGTGCCTGGGCTTCCTGCACAAAGATCTCGCGGGTGATGACCTCATCCTTGAGCTGACCCTGCATTTCGGGCGGGATCTGGCGGCCGGCACGGGCCATTTGCTGTGCCAGTGCGTCCATACGGGCTTTGGGAACTGGCTTGCCATTGACGATGGCAATGTTCTGCGCAATGGCAGAGGGGGCCAGCGCAGCGAGCAGGGCGGCAGTGGCCAGGGCGGTCAAAAGTTGCTTTTTCATTCCGTTTCCTTCGGTATTCTCAAATGGGGTTTGCCTGGGGTGAGGCTTCGGCCTCAATGGCCAGGGCGTGCAGGCCCTGGTCAATGAAATCTTGCAATGCATCATACACAAGGCGATGGCGCTGAACGCGGCTCTTGCCTGTAAACAATTGTGACGTGATGCGCACGCGGAAATGGGTGCCAAAACCGGAGCCATTGGCGCCAGCGTGCCCGGCGTGCTGGAAGCTTTCGTCAATCACTTCCAGGCTGGTAAATTGCAGGCGTTCGCGCAGGCGCGCATCCAGTTGGGCAGCGGTTGGGCCGGTGTTCATGGCGTAGTTGAATCCTTGTTGTTTTCGGTCTTGATGTGGGGGGCAATATAAATTCCCTGGCCAATGATGAATGCCAAGGGGAAGACATAGCCCCACAACTTGAACGCGACCCAGGCTTCGGTGCTGTAGTAGAGCACCACGTAGCCGTTGAGAATGGCCATGAATGCGGTGTACACAATCCAGGCCACGTTCAGGCGGTGCCACACGGCGTCCTTGAGTTCGAGCTGGCTGCCCAGCAGCATTTTGAGAAAATTCTTGCGTAGGCCCCACACCGCAACGGCCAGGGCGATCGACATGGCCGCGTACAGCACCGTGGGCTTCCATTTGATGAAGCGGTCATCGTGCAGTACCAGTGTCAGCGTGCCAAACGCCAGCACCAGCACCAGGGTGATCTTGTGCATGGCCTGCAGTTTGCGGTCCATGCCATAGATCAATGCCATCTGGACCACGGTGGCCCCCATCAACACGGCGGTACCCACGTAGATGTCGTAGAACTTGAAGGCGCCGAAGAACAGCAACAGGGGGAAAAAGTCGATCAGTATTTTCATTCAGGGGTGAAGTGTAGCGAGGCGGAGTTCATGCAGTATCGCAGGCCCGTTGGTGTGGGCCCGTCCTCGAATACGTGCCCCAAGTGGGCCCCGCACTGGGCACAAACCGTTTCCACGCGGACCATGCCGTGGCTGCGGTCAGTGATTTCCCGGATGGCACCAGGCTCTGCGAGGGAAAAGCTGGGCCAGCCGCAGTGGGCGTCAAACTTCGTATCGGAGTTGAACAGCTTGGCGCCGCAACACATGCAGTGGTAGCTTCCATCGGCCCAATGGGTTTCGTACTTGCCGCTGAACGGGCGCTCGGTGGCGGCACGGCGGGTCACTTCAAAGGCCACCGGCTCGGCGCCTTTCTGCGCCAGCAGGGCCGTCCATTCAGCATCCGATTTTTCGACGGGATAGGTCATGGGTTCTCCACAAAAGATGAAGGGGTCAGGAGCTGCAGCTCACGGAAATGCCCTGTGCCCAGTCGGGTGGGAAATCGGCGAAGGCCACATGTTCGGGGTGTTCGTCGAAGGGGCGCTCCAGGACGGCCAGCAAATTGGCCACCACCGAGAAGTCTTTGGCCTGGGCGGCCCGTATGGCCAGCTCACCCAGGTGATTGCGCAGCACATACCGCGGGTTGGTTTTTAGCATCAAATCGGCCTCTAGCCCCCGTCCGTATTGCGCAAGTAGCTCTGAATAAGATAGCAACCAGGCATCAATTGCCGGTCGGTTCAGAAACAGGTCGCGCACGGAATCGTCGTCGGTGCGGCGCTCGCGAACCCAGTGGCTCAAGCGGCGCCAGAAGATGGTGAAGTCCACGCGGTCTGCCGCCAGCAACGCAAGAATGTCCTCCGTCAGCGGCTTGCAGGCATCCACGGGCTCGGCAAAACCGAGTTTGGCCGACATGCGGCGTGCAAACGCACGGGCGTAGATGTCCTTGAAGGGTTCCAGTGCGGCAAGGGCGTTCTCCTGCACGTCGATGAGTGGCATGAGAGCCTGCCCCAGGCAGAACAGGTTCCAGTAGGCCACATGGGGTTGCTTCTGGAAGGCATACCGGCCCTGGGTGTCCGAGTGGTTGCAGACGTGGGCCGGGTCATAGGCATCCATGAACTGGAACGGGCCGTAGTCGATGGTCAGCCCCAGGATGCTCATATTGTCGGTGTTCATCACGCCATGGCAGAAACCCACGGACTGCCACTGCGCGATCAGTTCTGCGGTGCGTGCAGTGACTTCCGCCAGCAACGCGGCATACGGGTTGCCGTCAAAACGCACGTCCTCGCGACACGCCGGGTACAAACGGTCCAGGCAATAGTCCGCCAGCACCTTGAGTTGTGCGTGCTGGTCGTGGTGGCAGAAATGCTCAAAATGACCAAAGCGTATGAAACTGGGGGCGACGCGGGTCACCACTGCGGCCGTCTCCCGGGTTTCGCGAAAGACGGGGGCATCGGAACCGACGACACACAGGGCGCGCGTGGTAGGGATGCCCAGACCGTGCATGGCTTCGCTGCAGAGAAACTCCCGGATGCTGCTGCGCAGCACCGCCCGGCCATCGCCCATGCGTGAGAAGGGTGTCAGTCCGGCGCCCTTGAGCTGCACTTCACGCCCCGCGGCTTCTCCGAGCAGCAACGCCCGGCCGTCACCCAGCTGTCCAGCCCAAACACCAAACTGGTGGCCGCTGTAGACGCTGGCCAGTGGTGTGGTGCCGGCAATTTTGCGGTTGCCCGATACGGCCAGTAGCAGCGCGTGCGACTCCATTTGGGCTGTGCTGAGCCCCATATCCCGCGCAACCAGCGCACTGCGTCCAACCCAATAGGGATCGGGTAGCGGCACAGGCTCCAGCGGCACATGAAAATCTTCGCCCAAGTGGAAAAAACTGTTGTCCCAGGGCATTCCAAGATCGATATCGCCCTGGCTGTGTGTGGCCATAGTCATCGGTCGATTGTCCGGCAGTGCGGCGATG
>CAUJJV010000242.1 GCA_963205375.1 Pseudomonadota bacterium | reverse complement strand
ACCGGCAGGTGCACCGTCTGGCCACCGTGCTGCCGCACCCACGCCGTGATGCGAAAGATGAACTCGCTGGCACTGCCCGCCAGCACGATGCGCCCAGGTTCAACACCATGGAACTGCGCCAACATGGCGCGCAATGCGGTGTAACTGGCGTCGGGATAACGCGTGGCGTCCGCCTGCTGCACCGCCTGCAGCGCCTGCGGGCAGGGTCCACAGGCATTGCTGTTGGTGGAGAAGTCGTAACGCGCAGGCCCCATTGCGTCCGGCCCGCCGTGGGTGCGCAGTGGCGCGCTCATGGTGAGATTCCCCTACTCAAAAATGCTACCAAAATCATAGCTGTCTGCGCACATACCACGAGGGCTAGCAGTGCTTTTGATGCAAAACGCAGGGCCAACGCGGTGTGCGCAGCGCTGGCAGGCTTGCCCTGCGGGTTGAGCACATAAACACTGGGTTTGCGCAAGGCCACGCCCAGGTTCAGGGCCATGGCCGCCATGGGCCAGCCGCTGTTGGGGGACGGCGTCTTGTGCGCCTCCTGCGCCAATGTACCCGCCCGCGACAAGCCGTTCCAGCCGGCCGCCAGCAACAGCAACACGGCCGTGATGCGCGCGGGCAGCCAGCTCAGCACATCGTCTGCGCGTGCAGCCCATTTGCCGGCCCAGGCCCAGTTGCGTCCCTTGTACAGGCCCGGATAGCCCCACATGGCATCGGCCGTGTTGGCAAACCGGTAGAGCGCCACGCCCGGCAGGCCCAGCAGCACGAACCAGAAAATCGGCGCCACCACCGAGTCGTTGAGGTTCTCGGCCAGGGTCTCAATGGCGCTCTCGCGCACTTCGGTTGCGCTGAGCTGTGCCACGTCGCGGCTCACCAGCCAGCGCAGGCGCTCGCGCCCGGCCTGCAGGGATTTACCCAATGCCGACTCCACGGCACGCACTTCATCCCGCAGCATGGCCCAGGCCAGCAGCGGCTTGAGCAGCACGCCCAGCCCGATACCAGCAGCCCACCAGGGCAAGGCCAGCAGCGCAATCTGCAGCACCCACGCCAGAGCGGCGACCCAGGCGGCCCCGACGCACCAGCCCACCGCGCCGCGCCAGAACGCGGGCAGGTCCTGCTTCGCAGCTTGCGGCTGCGCGCCATGTTGCACCCAGGTGGCGACCCAGCCCAGGTAGTTGCCGATCCACACCACCGGATGCACCCGCGCACGCGGCTCGCCCCACCAGCGATCGATCGCCAGGGCCACGAGGAGCGCGAGTGCGAAGGCCATCGTCGTCAGGGGCGCGGCACCGGCTGCCCGGCGCGCAGGCCCAGGCGTGCCAGCAGGGCCATATCGGCATCGCCATCGGGGTTGGCCGTGGTGAGCAGCTTGTCACCGTAGAAGATGGAGTTGGCACCGGCGGCAAAACACAGCGCCTGCACCGCGTCGCCCATGCTTTGCCGACCAGCTGACAGGCGCACGCGCGCCAGCGGCATGGTGATGCGCGCCACGGCGATGGTGCGCACAAATTCCAGCGGGTCCAGATCGGGCTGGTCCGCCAGCGGTGTGCCCGCCACCTTGACCAGGTGGTTGATCGGCACTGACTCGGGGTACGGCGCCAGATTGGCCAGCTCGGCGATCAGGCCGGCGCGCTGCAGGCGCGATTCGCCCAGGCCCACAATGCCGCCGCAGCAGACGCTGACGCCCGCATTGCGTACCCGTGCCAGCGTATCGAGCCGGTCCTGGTAGTCGCGCGTGGTGATGATGTCGCCGTAGAAATCCGGCGCGCTGTCGAGGTTGTGGTTGTAGTAATCGAGTCCGGCGTCGCGCAGGGTTTCGGCGTGGCCGTCGTTCAACATGCCCAGCGTGGCGCAGGCCTCCAGCCCGGTGGCCTTGACGGCCTTGACCAGCTCGGCCACCGCCTCCACATCGCGGTCCTTCGGTGCACGCCAGGCTGCACCCATGCAAAAGCGCGTGGCTCCCGCCGTCTTGGCGCGCTCGGCGGCTTCGCGCACCGCGTCCACCTCCATGAGCTTGCCAGCCTCGACCCCGGTGTCAAAGTGCACGGACTGCGGGCAGTAGCCGCAGTCTTCCGGGCAGCCACCGGTCTTGACCGACAACAGCGTGGCCAGCTCGACCAGATTGGGATCAAAGTGGGCACGGTGCACCGTCTGCGCCTGGAACAGCAGATCGTTGAACGGCATCTCCAGCAGCGCGAGCACTTCCTCTACGGACCAGACCCGCTGGTCACCTGCAGGGCGGGCTTTGGGCGATTTATGGGGCGCATGGAAATGCACGGGCTGCTCCGCGCGGGCGTCCGTGGCGCAAGGGGTCAAAGTGGCAGACATGGGATCAATCTCCTTAATGATTCAAAACGTGGGGCCCGCCCATACGGCGTGACCGGGCGCATTCTGTGGCTGCACCGCCAGGCTGACGTGCATCGCCATGGAGCCTGAGGTCGAAACATGAACAAAACGGCATGATTTGCACCCACTTTGGCTTTCGATGGTCAATCTTCGATGCCGCGCTGCGCCGGGATTCCGGCCTTGAACGCATGCTTGACCATCTGGATGTCACTGACGGTGTCCGCAATCTCGATGATCTCGGGCGGGCAGCGCCGACCAGTCAGCACCACATGCACATGGCTGGGCCGGGTCTTGAGGGTTTCGAGTACATCGTCCAGCGGCATCCAGCCGTAGATCAGCGGGTAGGTGATTTCGTCCAGCGTCACCATGAAGTAGTCGCCACTCAGGATGGCGGCCTTGGCCTTGGCCCAGCCGTCGCGCGCCAGCTGCGCCGAATGCTCCAGGTCCTGGCTCTTCCAGCTGAAGCCGTCGCCCAGTCCTTCGATGGGAATGCCAATCTGCTCGAACATGCGGTGCTCGCCAAAGCGGGCGGTGGGCACTTTCATGAACTGGAAAATCTTGACCTTCTTGCCGCGGCCGTGGGCGCGCAGCGCCAGGCCAAAGGCGGCCGTGCTTTTGCCCTTGCCGTCGCCGGTGTTGACGATGACAATGCCGCGGCGCTCGCCCTCGGCCTTCTCATAGGGTTTTTCTGTGGGGGGTGTTTCGATGTGCATAGGTTTTCTAACGAAGCGGCAAGAGTGAACCGACTCCGAGGAGGCCGGGGTGGGTGTTACACCCATTCCGGTCCTCCCTCGAAGGGTTGGTCTTCGGCAATGCCACCCACTGCCCTTCAATGGCGTGGATGGCAATGCGTCGGTCGAATACATTGACCAGCGCCTCATGGGTCGCCGGATCGCCACTGGCACCGTGGTGGGTCACGCGCCCCTGCGCCATGACGACCACCTGGTCCGCATGCAGCGCCATGCTGATTTCGTGCAGCACGCTGACCACGGTGGTGCCCTGCGCCACCAGGGCTTGCACCACCGCCAGCCAGTCGGCCTGGTGTGGCGGGTCCAGGTTGGCCA
>CAUJJV010000241.1 GCA_963205375.1 Pseudomonadota bacterium | reverse complement strand
TTTGCCATGGCCAAAGTCATGCTGGAGCGTTTTGGCAAGCAGTCCATCCGCCACTACATCATCAGCCACACCGAAACGGTCAGCGACCTGCTGGAAGTGCTGTTGCTGCAGAAAGAAGTGGGGCTGATGCGCGGCACCCTCGACAGCGATGCGACCTGCGATCTCATCGTGGTGCCGCTGTTCGAGACCATTGAAGACCTGCGCAACGCGGCCCCCATCATGCGCGAGTTCTACGCCCTGCCGGGCGCGGCCAAGCTGGTGCAGCGCAGCGGCGCCGAACAGGACATCATGCTGGGCTACTCCGACAGTAACAAGGACGGTGGCATATTCACCAGCAACTGGGAGCTGTACCGCGCCGAGATTGCGCTGGTGGCGCTGTTTGACCAGCTGGCCAATTCCCACAACATCCAGCTGCGCATGTTCCACGGCCGTGGCGGCACCGTGGGCCGCGGCGGCGGCCCCAGCTACCAGGCCATTCTGGCCCAGCCCCCAGGCACCGTGCGCGGGCAGATCCGGCTGACCGAGCAGGGCGAGGTGATTGGCTCCAAATACGCCAACCCGGAAATCGGCCGGCGCAACCTGGAGACCCTGGTGGCAGCCACCCTGGAAGCCACCCTGCTGCAACCTACCAAATCCGCCACAAAGGCGTTTCTGGATGCTGCGGCCGAGTTGTCACAGAACAGCATGGCGGCCTACCGTGCGCTGGTGTACGAGACCCCGGGCTTTACCGAATACTTCTTCAGTTCCACACCGATCCGCGAGATCGCCGAGCTCAACATCGGCTCGCGCCCCGCGTCACGCAAGGCTTCGCAAAAGATTGAGGACTTGCGCGCCATTCCCTGGGGCTTCAGCTGGGGCCAGTGCCGCCTGACCCTGCCGGGCTGGTTTGGCTTTGGTGCGGCGGTCCATACCTTTGTCCACAGCGGTACACCCCAGGAAGCCAAAGAGCGCACCGCCTTGTTGCAAAAGATGTACAAGCAGTGGCCGTTCTTCCGCACCCTGCTCTCCAACATGGACATGGTGATGGCCAAAAGCGATCTAGCGTTGGCGTCCCTCTATGCCGAACTGGTGAGCGATGCGCGCCTGCGCAAGAAGATTTTTGCGGCGATTGAAGCCGAGTGGCATGCCACCGCACAAGCGCTGGTCACCATCACCGGAGAGAAGCAGCGCCTGGCCAATAACGCCGCACTGCAGCGCTCCATCCGCCACCGCTTTCCCTACATTGATCCGCTGCACCACCTGCAGGTGGAACTGGTGCGACGCTACCGCGAAGGTAAAGCCGATGAACGGGTGCAGCGCGGTATCCACATCTCGATCAACGGCATCGCCGCGGGTCTGCGCAATACTGGCTAACAACCTTCGCGCTCAGTGGGCCAGAATGTCCCGGACGCTGGCCAGCTGGCGGCGTGACACTGCCAGCAACTCCTCCACACCGTGCAGGCGCGCGGCCCAGCCGTCGCCTTCCACCGGGTCGTAGTGCTTTTCCAGAGCCCGGATCGCACGACGCGCCACGAGCGCGTTGCGGTGGATCCGCACAAAGCTGACGCCATACTTGTCTTCCAGCTCGCCCAGCGAGCCGTCCAGGATGAAACTGCGTTCCAGTGTGCGCACCGTGATGTACTTGAGCTCGGCCTTGAAATACACCACCTGGTGCAGCGGCACACGCTCGGTACGGTTGCGGTCCTGGATCAGGAGAAATTCATCTGTGGCCGAATCAGCCTCCAGCCCCCGTCGCAACTGCACGAATCGCTCTACTTTTTGTAGCGAAGCCTGCAGCCGCTCCAGCCGCACCGGTTTGGTCAGGTAGTCCACCGCTTCCAGCTCAAACGCCTGCACCGCATGTTCGGCGTGGGCGGTCACAAAGATGATTGCGGGCGGCTGTGGCAAGGCGCGCAGCGATTGCGCCAGCGCGAGCCCATCGGTCCCCGGCATGTGGATATCGAGCAGCACCAGGTCGAACACCTGCCGCTGCAGCTGGTCCATGGCCTGCACGGCGTTGGCCGCCTCGGTTACGACCTGCACCTCAGGATTGCGGCAATCCCCCAGCAGGGTGCGCATGCGGGAACGGGCCAGGGTTTCATCATCCACCACCAGTGCCCGCAAGGGCGTCATCGCAACGGTCATGCAGGAACCTCCATACGCACCTGGTACACACCATTCTTCAGCCCGCTGCGGAACTGTCCCTGTACGTCGTGCAGCAGCCGCAGGCGCTCGCGCACGTTCTTCAAGGCCACGCCGTTACCCGCCACCCCAGGCCCGGCAGGCACGGTATTGGTCACCTTGACCACCACCACCGATCCGCGGCGTTCGGTAGAAATTTTCACCTCCGCCCCGCCCGGGCTGGGCTCAACCCCGTGGCGCACGGCGTTTTCCACCAGCGGCTGCAACAGCAGCGGTGGCAGCAAGGCGCCTTGTGCGTTGGGATCCAGCACCCACTGCACCCGCAACCGGTCGCCAAAGCGCACCTGCTCAATATCCAGGTAGCGCTTGGCCAGAGCCACTTCGTCGGCCAGCGTGACTGATTCCCCCTGGTCGATCAGGGCATGGCGAAACAGATCGCTCAGGTCTTCCAGCAAGGCTTCGGCCTTGGCAGGTTCGGCGCGCACCAGGGCGATGGCGCTGTTGAGTGTGTTGAACAGAAAGTGCGGGCGTATGCGCGACTGCAACTCTTCCAGCCGCGCCGCAGTATTGGCGGGTCCCCGCCCCTTGGCACGCATGACCAGAGCTGCCACCAGCACCGCAGAAATCAAT
>CAUJJV010000240.1 GCA_963205375.1 Pseudomonadota bacterium | reverse complement strand
GCGCCCGCCAGTACCTGGCCCGCCAGATGGAAAACCACTTCTTCGGCGCTGGCGCCGATGCCGCACAGGGCTACGTTCCCCCCGCCGCCTGAGACTCCCGCCATGACCGCAGCCCGCGCCACCTGGAGCGTGCTGGACACCGCATTTGGCGATGGCAGCCAGTTCACTGCCTGCTGGCACCAATGGCGCAACGACCCGCAGCGTGCTGCCATGCTGCACTACGTGGGCATTCAGTCCGCTACGGATCGGTACCCGTGGCCCGCTGAGGTCGCCCGGTTCTGCCAGGATCTGGGCTCGGGTTTTCACCGCATTCTGCTCGATGATGGACAGGTGTCACTCACCCTGTGCATCGGCCCGCTGCAATCCATGCTGGCCGAGCAAGCCCTGCAGGCAGACACCGTGCTCTTTGACGGCTCAGACGCTGCCTGGGACAAATGGGCGCTCAAGGCGCTGGCCAAACTGTGTCGCAGAGGCACGCTGCTGCGCGCCAGCACCCCGGGTACCTTGCCCGCGGCCCTGCTGGAAGACGCCGGCTTCTGTCTGAACACGCCAGCGGAACCGCAAGCTCCCACCGAATACCGTTACGACCCGCGCTGGAACCTGATGCATTCCCGCAAGAGCCATGGCAGCGCGACCGTCAGCCGGTGCGCAGTCATTGGCGCTGGTATGGCGGGCGCCAGTGTGGCCCATGTGCTGGCTCTGCGCGGCTGGGCGGTCAGCGTGCTGGATGCCTGCGCTGAGCCTGCCGGAGGCGCGTCGGGCCTGCCCGTCGGCCTCGTGGTGCCCCATGTATCCGTCGACGACAGTCCGCGCTCACGCATGTCCCGCAATGGCACCCGCCTGATGCTGCTGCATGCGCAGCGTCTGCTGGTCGAAGGACTGGACTGGGGACACACCGGCGTGATGGAGCGCCGAGGCGCACCGGAAGGCGACCTCTGGCATCCGATGGCCGGCTGGATCAAGCCAGGTCGGCTGGTGCAGGAATGGTTGCGGCATCCCGCCATCGCGTTCGTGGGAAACGCGCCAGTACGCCAACTGACCCAGAACGAAGGTGTCTGGACGCTGCACGGCGACCAAGGCCAACTGCTGGCGCAAGCAGAACACGTGGTCTTCGCCAATGCCTATGGCTGCCGGGAACTGCTGCACAGCATGGCCTCCACTGTTGAGCTGGAAGGTGATGTCCTCGCAAAAAGCGACACATGGCAGGAGCTGCACGGCTTGCTGAGTTACGGCATGTGCCCCGCCGATCCACAGCGGGCGGCAAACGGCATGTGGCCCACGGGTCCGGTCAACGGCGACGGCAGTTTTGTGCCCAACATACACACACTGCAGGGTCTGCTGTGGTTTGCCGGGTCGACCTTTGAAACACAGACGGCCCAGGTGGCCGATATTGCAGAACAACACCGCGCCAACCATGCGCGGCTGGCGTCGCTGCTGCCCGAGGTCGGTGCCGCGCTGGCACCGGATTTTGCCGCGGGGACCGTGCAGGCGTGGTCTGCCACACGGTGCGCCACGCACGACCGCCTGCCGCTGGTGGGCCCTCTGCAGACCAACGCAACACCAAGCTTGTGGATCAACGCAGGGATGGGCTCACGCGGACTGAGCTTTTCGGCGCTCTGCGCGGAACTGCTGGCTTCGCAGATGCACGGGGAACCCCTGCCGGTGGAAGCCCAACTGGCGCGCGGCCTGGACTCCATGCGAGCGCGCCGGCAGCGCCGCACGACGACGGAGACTCAGACTTTCTGAAGCAGTTCCACGACCTGCTGCGGGTCGAACGGAATTTCCAGCATGCCGGTGCACCCCAGGTGCTCGGCCATTTCCATGGCGCGCCACGAGGGGGCATCGGTAGCAATGATGATGGAGCGCACCGGCGTGGGCATGTTCTTGAGTGTCTGCACCAGCGCCCAGGGGTCGGCATCGATCAACTCCAGGCTGATCACCACCAGATCGTATTGCCGCTTGGACACCTTCGCGGCAGCGTCAGCGGCCGTATCCACATCCTCAACATCGGTCATGCCGGCCAGCGCCAGGCGCGCGCGCAGGTACAGGCGATCCTGCCGCGCCAACCCCACCAGCAGGCTGAGCTTGACCCCAGGGGGGACGGTTCGCTCGGCGCCTTCGCCGGTCTCGACATCGATGTCCACATCGGACTTGGCCGCAAACAGACCATCCAGAACCCGGAGCATGGCGCTCCAGTCCACTGGACGGGTAAAGGTACGCCAGGCGTGGGCTGGTGGCTTGCCGCCGACGCAGATCAGCTTGAGATTGGGGTTGAAGCGGGGGGATGCGATTTCCAGCCCGCCTTCGTAACTGTCCAGATCAATCAGCGCCACATGGGGCTGCGAAGGGCACTCCGGTGCCCACAGCACATAGGACGGAGACATCCGTTCGGACAGTCGAAACAGCGTATTGAGTGAATGCCGCTCCGCGTCATCAAAGCCGACAACCTTGACCCAGGTAGGGGTTGCCATGCTGCTGCGCCTTACTTCATGGCCGCAGCGGGGCGGCGGTTGCGGACGTAGGTGTCCGTGGGCTGGTAATTTTTGCCATCGGCATAGCGCCACTGCACCATGGTTCCCTTGCCACCGCGCTGATCCAGTTTGCCCACAAAAGCGCCCATGGTCGATTGCTGGTCCAGCGCACGGAACTCGGCGGGGCCAAAGGGGGTACTGAACTTGAGCCCGCGCATGGCGGCCACCAGTTTCTCGTTGTCAGTACTTTTCGCCTTGGTAATGGCTGCAAAGATGGCCTGCATGGTGGCGTAGCCCACCACCGAACCCACCTTGGGGTTTTCGCCAAATTTCTTGTAGTAATTGGTCGCGAACGACGCATGTTCGCGGCTGTCAATCTGGTCCCAGGGGTAGCCGGTCACGATCCAGCCCCTGGGCGTCTCGTCCTTGAGCACATCCAGGTACTCCGGCTCACCCGACAGCAGGGACACCACCGGCGTTTTGGGGAATACATTGCGCTGGTTGCCTTCGCGCGCAAGCTTGGCCAGATCGGCCCCGAATGTCACGTTGAAAATGGCATCCGGTTTGGCCTGCATCACCGCCTGCAAGGTGGTGCCAGCATCAAGTTTGCCCAGCACCGGCCACTGCTCGGCAACAAACTCCACGTCCGGACGCTTGGTCTTGAGCAACTCCTTGAAGCTGGCCACTGCACTTTGTCCGTACTCGTAATTGGGCGCAATCGTGGCCCAGCGCTTGGCCGGCAGTTTGGCAGCTTCTTCCACCAGCATGGCCGCCTGCATATAGGTGCTGGGGCGCAGCCGGAAGGTATAACGGTTGCCCTTGTCCCACACCAGAGCATCGGTCAGTGGCTCACTGGCCACAAACAGGCGCTTGTTCTTCTGGGCATGGTCGGCCAGCGCCAGCCCGACGTTGGAGAGGAAACCGCCAGCCAGCACGTCCACTTTCTCGCTGGAGGTCAGCTCGACAGCGTGGCGCAAAGCCTCTTCGGGCTTGCCAGCGTCGTCACGTGCGATGACTTCGACCTTGCGCCCCAGGAGGCCGCCACTGGCATTGACCTCCTCTACGGCCAGTTGCCACCCCTGCCGATAGGGCGTGGTGAATTGCGGGATGCTGGAGTAGCTATTGATCTCTCCAATTTTGATAGGGGTACCCTGGGCCATCGCGCCCAACGCCACCGTCCCCAACCATGCCACAAGCAATTTCTTCATAATTTCTCCGCAGGCTTGAACTCTAGCAGCGTTTATGCTGGGCAGACTACACCCAAGACCGTGCACCCGACCACCATGAATACATCTTCCACCAATCACACCTTGGTAACAGACGAATTGTCGGTACTTTCCGGCTTGGTTCCGCTGGCCGATCAGCACATCATTGAACTGGGGTGTGGCTCTGCGAGGCTGGCCCGTCAGCTCCTGGAACGCTACCCGGGCAGCCAGGTTACCGGGCTGGAGACCGATACGCGACAGCACGCCAAGAACCTGGCGGCACCGCAGGAGCGGCTGACTTTCATGCTGGCCGGGGCGCAGGACATTCCTGAAGCGGACGCTGCCTTTGACCTGGCACTGATGCTCAAGTCGCTGCACCATGTACCCATCCCCCTGATGCGGCAGGCACTGGCAGAAGTGGCGCGGGTGTTGCGCAATGGGGGCCACCTGTATGTGTCCGAGCCAGTCTATGCAGGCCCGCTGAACGACATCGTCCGTGTATTCAACGACGAAGGGCCGGTGCGTCTGGCCGCGCAGCAGGCCGTGGACGACGCGGTGGCATCCCCCGCCTGGGTACAGGTTGCGGAGCGGCGCTTTGACATGCCAGTGCATTTCAAGGACTTTGCCGACTTTGAACGCCGCATGATGTACCCCACGTTTGCCGACCACCATGTGGATGCGCACATCACGGCCGAGGTACGCAAGCGCTTTGAACCCCATTGCACGGACGACGGCGCCCGGTTCACCCGACCCATGCATGTGCGCCTACTGCAGAAACAGCCCCACGCTTTGCGTGACAGTGAAAAAGGCGTCAAACTGACCCACACCCGGTCCAGATGAGCTGGGTCGGGTGCGCTTGCTTTATCGCTACATATATCCGAACGACATATGGAAATAGCAAAAATGTAGTTTTCAATATATGCCATGCCGCCTACAGTCGCGGCCATGCATGATTTGGCGTTTGTCTTTGCGGGGTTCTTCGTCGGTCTGGTCGTCGGCCTGACCGGTGTGGGCGGCGGTTCGCTCATGACGCCGATCCTGATCTTCTTCTTTGGCGTGAAGCCCTATATGGCGGTCGGCACCGACCTGCTGTTTGCGGCCTTCACCAAAATGGGCGGCACCGTCAAGCTGGCGCGCTCCAGGCATATCGACTGGCCGGTGGTCCTCAACCTGTCGGCCGGCAGCATTCCCGCGGCGCTCATCACGCTCTATATCTTGCATACCCTGGGCGCCACCAGCCCGGAAGTGCAGCGGCTGATGACCACTACGCTGGGTTTTGCCCTGCTGATGACTGCAGCGGCCACGCTCTACAAGGCACTGCGCGGCAAGGCAGCGCCCATCAGCGTGGCCAAAGGCCAGGAAGCCGTGGCCGCTCGCCCGCGCCACTGGAGCCTGCCCCTGCTGTTTGGCGCACTGATCGGCACGCTGGTAACGCTCACATCGGTAGGCGCGGGTGCGATTGGTGTCACGGTGCTGATGCTCTTGTACCCCTTGCTGCCCCTGCCGCGCATCGTGGCGGCTGACATTGCCTATGCTGTCCCGCTGACGTTGGTCGCAGGCATGGGCCACGCATCTCTCGGTTCGGTGGACTGGCCCCTGCTGGCCAAGCTGCTGGCCGGCTCCATTCCAGGAATCTGGGTGGGTTCCCACCTGATGTTCAAGACCCCTGAGCGTGTCATCCGTTCCCTGCTTTCACTCTTGCTGGCGTATGCCGGTCTCAAACTCATCGCCTTCTAAGTTGTCCCCGACATGTACCAATACACCGAATTTGACCGCCAGTTTGTCCGTGCCCGCGCCGCACAACACCGCGACCAGCTCGAACGCAACCTGGCAGGCACCCTGAGCGACGACGACTTCCGCCCCCTGCGCCTGCAAAACGGCTGGTACATCCAGCGTTATGCGCCCATGCTGCGTGTGGCCGTGCCCTACGGCGAGCTCGCAAGCAGCCAGCTGCGCGTGCTGGCCCGCATCGCCCGTGAATACGACCACCCCAGCAAAGAAGTGTTTGACAAAGCCATCGGCACCCAGGCCACCTGGGGCACCACCCACCTGCCCGTGGGCTACGGCCACTTCACCACCCGCCAGAACGTGCAGTTCAATTGGATCCCCTTGGCCAAGAGCGCCGACGTGATGGACCTGCTGGCCACCGTGAACATGCACGGCATCCAGACCAGCGGCAACTGCATCCGCAACATCACCAGTGACGAACTGGCCGGTGTGGCGCCCGACGAGATTGCCGACCCGCGCCCGTTTGCCGAAATCATGCGCCAGTGGAGCACGCTGCACCCCGAGTTCGCTTTCCTGCCACGCAAGTTCAAAATCGCCATCACCGGCGCCACCAACGACCGCGCTGCCGTGCGCTGGCACGACGTGGGCCTGCACCTCATCAAGAATGACGCCGGTGAACTGGGCTTTCGCGTATTTGTCGGTGGTGGCATGGGCCGCACGCCCGTGATCAGCACCGAGATCCGCGCCTTCCTGCCCTGGAACCAGATCATGAATTACCTGGAGGCCGTGGTACGCGTCTACAACCGCTGGGGCCGCCGCGACAACGCCTATAAGGCGCGCATCAAGATTCTGGTGAAGGCCGAAGGCCAGCGCTATATCGACGAAGTGGAAGCCGAGTACCAGCAGATCCTCACCCGCGACGGCGCCCCCCACACCATCAGCCAGGCTGAATTGGACCGCGTTTCTGCATGTTTTGTGCCTCCAGCACTTGCAGAACGTGCGCAGGCAGCTATTAAAACTGTAGCAAATAACACCACGGTACCGGCCGAACGCCAGAAGGACTATGACCGCTGGCTGCAGCAAAACGTGGCCTCACACAAGAACCCCGCCCTGCGCGCCGTCACCCTGTCGTACAAGCGCCTGGGCCAGGCCCCCGGCGATGCCGATGCCGACCAACTCGACACCGCAGCCGCCCTGGCCGACGAATTCTCCGCGGGCGAAGTGCGCGTCACGCACGACCAGAATCTGCTGCTGCCCTGGGTGCGCGCTGAGGACCTGCCCGCGCTGTGGGTGGCCGCCAGCCACGCCGGCCTGGCCCGCAGCAATATCCGCCTGCTGACCGACATGATTGCCTGCCCTGGCGGTGACTTCTGTGCCCTGGCCAATGCGCGCTCCATCCCGGTGGCCGCCGCCATTACCGAGCGCTACCAGGACATGGACGAGCTGCACGACCTGGGCGAGATCGACCTGCACATCAGCGGTTGCATCAACTCCTGCGGCCACCACCACAGCGGCCACATCGGCATTCTGGGCGTGGACAAGGACGGCAAGGAGTGGTACCAGGTATCCATTGGCGGCTCCGACGGTTCGGACCTCAGCGGTGACGCGGTGCCCGGCAAGGTGGTGGGCCCGTCCTTTGGTGCGCTGGAAGTGCCCGGCGTGATTGAAGCGCTGCTTGACACCTTCCGCCAGCACCGCAATGGCCGCGAAACCTTTATTGACTGTGTCAAGCGCGTAGGGCTCGACACGTTCAAGACGGCAGCCAACAGCGCCCGCCTGGCCGACAAGCACGAAGAGCTGCACGCGCTGCCCAAAACCAGCGGCTACGCCAAAGACGCGCAAGAAGCCTGACGCGAGAAGAGAGAAAAACACTATGAAATTGATAGCTGCTTCCGCACACTCCACCGAGGCTACAGCCGGAAAAGTCATTGAACTGGCCAACACCGAAGACCCGCGCACGCTGGACCTCAGCAGAGTGTCCCGTATCGACCTGAACTTCCCCAAGTTCACCGATGGCCGCGCCTACAGCCAGGCATTCCTGCTGCGCCGCCGTCTGGGCTTCACTGGCGAACTGCGTGCCACCGGTGACGTGCTGATCGACCAGCTGGTGCAGATGGAGCGCACCGGTTTTGACGTAGCCGTGTTGCGCGCCGACCAGAACGTCGACTTCGCGCAACGCCAGTTTGACCGCTACCGCGGCTTCTACCAGGGGGACGCCGTCACCGTGAGTCCCAGGTTCGTCACGCATCCGCAACCCGCACCGGCCACGGCAGGTTTCGTGCAAACAGGAGCTGCGATATGAGTTCGCAAAACGCATCCACATCGTCCAGCAGCCTCGGTAACCGCTTCGCACCGCAGGTGCAGCCCGCCGGCAGCGCCATCACCCGCAACGCCGAGCCCAGCAGCGAATACGTCATCAAGCTGGCAGAAGCCCAGGGCGTACTGGCCCAGGCGGCGGCGCAGTACGCTGGCATCGATAGTGGCCCGGCCACCGTCACGCAAGCGTCCAGCCTCGGTGCTGAAGACGTGGTCATCAGCCACCTGATCAACAGCCTGAAGCTGGACATCGGCATCTTCGTGCTCGAAACCGGTGCCCTGCACAAAGAGACACTGGACCTGCTGGAACGCTTCAAGGCGTCCAGCCGTGCAGCAGTTGCCGTGTACACACCGGTGCAGGAGTCTGTGATCCAGTTTGTGGACCGCGAAGGCAAGGACGCGATGTACAAGAGCATTGACCTGCGCAAAGCCTGCTGCGGCATCCGCAAGATGGAACCACTGGAGCGCGCCCTCAAGGGCAAGGACGCCTGGGTGACCGGCCTGCGCCGTGAACAGAGCGGCGCCCGCGCCGAAGTTCCGCTGGTGGACACGTCAGAAAAACGCGTCAAGATCAACCCCCTGGCCAACTGGACCTGGGGCGACGTGTGGCACTACATCCAGCAAAACAAGCTGGACTACAACCCCCTGCACGACCAGTTTTTCCCAAGCATTGGCTGCGAGCCCTGCACACGCGCCATCAGCCTGGGCGAAGACTTCCGCTCCGGCCGCTGGTGGTGGGAAACCAACCTGGAAGGTGGGGCTGCCAAAGAATGCGGACTGCACGTTAAATCCACCGATTCGCATGAAGAAGCAAAAGCATGAATGCCATGACCGAACCCACACACTTTGAACGACTCTCCAACCAGCACCTCGATGCGCTGGAAGAGGAAACCATTTTCATCCTGCGTGAAGTCGCAGCCGCCTTCGAGCGTCCGGCCCTGCTGTTCTCGGGCGGCAAGGATTCGCTGGTCATGCTCAAGTGTGCCGAAAAAGCCTTTGGCGTGGGCCGCATCCCCTACCCGCTGTTGATGATCGACACCGGCCACAACTTCCACGAAGTGACCGATTTCCGGGATTTCCGCGCCAAGGAACTGGGCGCCGAGCTCATCGTGCGCAGCGTAGAGGACTCCATGGCCCGCGGCACCGTGCGCCTGGCGCACCCGGGCGAGAGCCGCAATGTGCACCAGTCGGTCACGCTGCTGGAAGCCATTGACGAATTCCGCTTTGACGCACTCATCGGCGGAGCCCGCCGCGACGAGGAAAAGGCCCGCGCCAAGGAGCGCATCTTTTCCCACCGCGACAGCTTCGGCCAGTGGCAGCCCAAGGCCCAGCGCCCCGAGTTGTGGACGCTGTTCAACACCCGCCTGCAGCCCGGCGAACACTTCCGCGTGTTCCCCATCAGCAACTGGACCGAACTGGACGTGTGGCAGTACATCGAGCGCGAAAAGATTGCCCTGCCTTCTCTCTACTACACCCACAAACGCGATGTGGTCGAACGCAAGGGCTTGCTGGTGCCGGTAACTGACCTGACGCCTGCAAAAGACGGCGAAAAAATCGAGAGCCGCGACGTGCGCTTCCGCACCGTGGGCGACATTACCTGCACCTGCCCGGTAGAAAGCCTGGCCGCCACGGCCGCCGACATCGTGATCGAAACCCTGGCCGCCGACGTGAGCGAACGCGGCGCCACCCGCATGGACGATAAAACGTCCGAAGCTTCGATGGAAAAACGCAAGAAAGACGGGTATTTCTAAAATGACAACCGCTACAAATACGATAGCTACTCCCGCAACATCGACGGGGGCTAAAAGCCAAAATGACACCTCATCTGCCCTGCGCTTCATCACCTGCGGCAGCGTGGACGACGGAAAGAGCACGCTGATCGGCCGCCTGCTGGTGGACAGCCGCTCGGTGCTGCAAGACCAGCTGGCCAACGTTTCCAAGAGTGGCGAGGCGGACCTGGCGCTGTTCACCGACGGTCTGAGCGCCGAGCGCGAGCAGGGCATCACCATCGACGTGGCCTACCGCTACTTCGCCACGCCCACCCGCAAGTTCATCATTGGCGACGCGCCTGGCCACGAGCAGTACACCCGCAACATGGTCACCGCGGCCAGCAGCGCCCACGCAGCCGTCGTATTGGTCGATGCAACGAAGCTGAAATGGAACGTGGACGGCTTGGTCGAACTGCTGCCCCAGACGCGCCGCCACAGTCTGCTGGTGAACCTGCTGCGCGTGCCCGGCATCATCTTTGCCGTCAACAAGCTCGACGCGCTGGGCGACGATGCGACCGCAGCCTTCGGCAAAATCAGGGAAGCACTGCAGGCCTTTGCTGTTCATGCAGACATTGAGGTCACCGCTACCATCCCGATGTCCGCCCTCAAGGGCCACAACGTGGTCACGGCCACGCCCAACTGGTGTGGTTACAACGGCCCCAGCCTGCTGAGCCTGCTTGAAACCCTGCCGGTCACTGCCGCAGAGACCGACGTGCCGTTCGCCTTCCCGGTGCAATGGGTTGAGAAGTTCCATAACTCGGCAGACACATCCCAAGGTCGTCGCGTGTTCTGGGGCCGAGTGGCCACCGGCACCGTCAAGGTTGGCGACACCGTGAGCATCCACCCCAGTGGCCAAACGGCTGTAGTGGCCCAGGTAGTCAACCACGCCCGTGTGCCCGGCAGCATTGCTGCTGGCCACGGTGCC
>CAUJJV010000239.1 GCA_963205375.1 Pseudomonadota bacterium | reverse complement strand
TCCTAAATTTGTAGCTGCTTGCGCAATGGTTACGGGGGCTAGAGGCCTATTTCGCTTAAATCAGTCGGCCAGGTACGGGTGGCGCATCATGATGGTGTGGTCGCGGTCCGGGCTGGTGGACACCATGTGGATCGGTACACCTGTCACTTGCTCAATGCGCTGCAGGTACAAGCGGGCAGCTATGGGAAGCTTGTCGTACTGGGTGACACCCACCGTGCTGTCGCTCCAGCCTTCCATGACTTCGTAAATCGGCTTGCAACGCTCGATGTCGTCCGCACCCATGGGCAGAATGTCGATGGTTTCGCCATCCATCTCGTAACCTGTGCACAGCTTCAGTTCCTTGAGCCCGTCCAGCACGTCGAGCTTGGTAATGCACAGACCGGACAGGCCGTTGACCTGGGCCGAGCGCTTGAGCAGCGCCGCATCGAACCAGCCACAGCGGCGCGAGCGACCGGTAGTTACGCCTTTTTCGGCGCCCACGGTACTCATGTGGTAGCCGGGAGTACCTTCCTTTTCCCACTCCAGTTCGGTGGGGAACGGGCCACCACCCACGCGGGTGCAATAGGCCTTGGTGATACCCAGGATGTAGTGCAGCATGCCCGGACCCACGCCGGAACCAGCGGCGGCATTGCCCGCCACGCAGTTGCTGGACGTCACATAGGGGTAGGTGCCATGATCCACGTCGAGCAAAGTACCTTGCGCGCCTTCAAACAGCAAATTGGCACCATGGCTATTCGCTTCATTCAACTCGCGGGACACGTCTGCCATCATGGGCTTGAGCAACTCGGCATGCTTCATCGCTTCGGCGTACACGGGCTCAAACAGCACCTTGCCATCAGCCATATAGGGTTTGAGCGTCGGACCAAAGTCAAACGCGGCAGAGCCCAGGTAGCTGGTCAGCACATGGTTGTGCAGGTCCAGCAGTTCGCGCAGCTTGGCGGCAAAACGTTCCGGGTATTTCAGGTCCTGCACGCGCAGGGCACGGCGGGCAATCTTGTCTTCGTAAGCCGGGCCAATGCCGCGACCGGTGGTGCCGATCTTGGCGGTGCCACCCTTTTCGCGAAAGGCTTCGCGCGCCACATCCAGTGCCGCGTGGAACGGCAGGATCAGCGGGCAGGCCTCGCTGATGCGCAAGCGCGAACGCAACTCCACACCCACTTTTTCCAGGCCTTCAATTTCCTCGAACAGCTTGGCAGCCGACAGCACCACGCCGTTGCCGATGTAGCACTTGACGCCGGGGCGCATGATGCCGCTGGGGATCAGGTGCAAGGCCGTCTTGACACCATTGATCACCAGGGTGTGCCCTGCGTTGTGACCACCCTGGAAGCGCACCACGCCCTGCGCGCTTTCGGTGAGCCAGTCGACCAGCTTGCCCTTGCCTTCGTCGCCCCACTGGGTGCCCACGACCACTACATTCCGACCTTTGGTTGTATTCATTTCACTCTGCTTAAATAGATTTCACGACCCACTGACCGGCAGCCTGAATCAGCTCACGGTCACACTGGAACTCATCAACTTCGCTCTCGTGCCCCGGGAGCACGCACACCACGGTTTCTCCCAGCTTGCGCAATGCGGCGATGGCGGCACGCAAATCGGCAGCCTCACCCCACGGCGCACGAATCGCTGCACGCAAGGGTCTGGGCGCTGCCACGGCCGACAGGGCCTTGATGTCCAGGCTGAAGCCCACCGCGGGACGCTTGCGGCCAAAAATGGAACCGACTTCGTCATAACGGCCGCCACGGGCAACTGCGTCACTGGCACCCGGCGCATACAGGGAAAACTGCGCACCGCTGTAGTACGCGTAGCCACGCAGGTCTGACAGGTCGAAGGTCACTTTCGCTCCCTCCACATGGCTGGCGAGCCACTTCAAATGGTCCAGCGCTTCACGGATTCCGGCGATATCGGGCAAAACCTTCCGGGCTTCGTCCAGAACCGCCGTGCCGCCATACAACTGCACCAGATCGCACAGCCCCTGCGCAGGCGCAGCGGGGCAACCGCGGGTCAGGGACTGGATTTCGCTTGCGTCCTTGGCTGCCAGTGCGGCATGCAGCAAGGCCTGCTTGTCGGAACCCAACTGGGTTTGCGCGACCAGGGCATGCACGATGCGCGCATCGGCCATGTCCACACTCACCGCATTGACTTGCGCCGCTTGCAGCGCATCCAGTGCGAGAGTGAGGATTTCCAGGTCTGCTTCCAGGCCCTTGTGGCCATAGATTTCTGCACCGAACTGCAAAGGCTCGCGGGTCGCGTGCGGCGCACCCGGACGGGTGTGCAACACCGGCCCGCAGTAGCACAGACGGGTGACACCAGAGCGGTTCAGCAGGTGCGCATCAATACGAGCAACCTGGGGCGTGCTGTCGGCCCGCAAACCCATCATGCGACCGGACAGCTGGTCGACAAGTTTGAAGGTTTGCAGGTCCAGCGCTTCACCGGTACCCGAGAGCAGCGACTCCAGGTGTTCCAGCAGCGGGGGCATGACCAGCTCGTAGCCATAGCAACGTGCCATGTCCAGAAGGTCTCTACGTATTTCTTCGATGTGGCGGGCCTCAAAGGGCAGCACATCGGCAATGTGATCCGGCAGGACCCAGGCAGACATGGAATTAGGGGGAGCTGTTAAAACCGTGATTTTACCGGGCTTGGACCCGGGAATTTACGGGACCAGCCACCAAATCAGCGTCAGACCGAGCGAAATGCTGATCACTGCGAAAAAACGGATCTGTCCATCCGACAGTTGCAGCAGCTGGGTGAACATGCGGCGCCAAGCACCAGGGGCCGCAAAAGGAAACAGGCCCTCGAAAATGAATACGAGGGCCAGTGCCAGCCAGAGGGTACCGCTATCCAAGTCTTACTTCTTTGCAGCGCCAGCGGCAGAACCACCGTTGCGGAATACCTTGAAGAACTCGGAAGACGCCGGATCCAGCACCATCACATCGCTCTTGTTGGCAAAGCTGGCCTTGTACGCCTCCAGGCTGCGATAGAACTGCGCAAACTGCGGGTCACGTCCAAAGGCCTCGCCATAAATACGGGCGGCCTCGGCATCACCCTCGCCCTTGATCTTCTGGGCATCGCGGTAGGCATTGGCAATCGTCACCTCGCGCTGGCGATCGGCATCGGCGCGAATCTTCTCACCCTCGGCGCCACCGGTAGAGCGCAATTCATTGGCGACGCGCTTGCGTTCGGCTTCCATGCGGCGGTAGACCGATTCGGTAATAGCTTCCACATAGTCCACGCGGGTGATGCGTACATCCACCACATCGACACCCCAGGGCTTGGCACCACGGACCTTGTCCAGCACTTCGGCCTTGACGTCAGCCATCAGGGCTTCGCGCTTGAGGGACAGCAGTTCTTTTACCGTGCGCTTGTTGATTTCTTCCTGGAATGCATTGCGCACCACGCGGTTGAGCTGCTGGGCACCCGCGCTCTCATTGAGACCCACATTGCGGATGTACTCGGTCGGCTCGGTAATGCGCCAGCGCACGTACCAGTCGATAACCACGCGCTGCTTTTCTGCCGTGAGCATGGGCTCCGCATCGGTGCTGTCGAGCGTCAGCAGACGCTTGTCAATGTAGGAGACGTTCTGGAATGGCGGGGGCAATTTGAAATTCAGACCCGGCTCGGTGATGACGTCCTTGATCTGGCCCAAGGCGTACACCACGCCAAACTGCCGTTGGTCCACTACAAACAGGGTCGAACTCGCCAGTGCAATCAGCACCAGCAAGGACGAAACAATCAATCCAATTCTGTTCATTCGTTACTCCTAGCGTGAATCACGTTCACGCGTGCGGGCCGCATCACGGCTACGCGCATCACTGTTCAAAGTACTGGTCACTGGCGCAGCAGGCGCTGGCGTGCTGGTGGCCGGAAGTGCTGCCGCTTCCGCGGAGGCGCCGTTACTGCCATTCATCTGCAGAATCTTGTCCAGCGGAAGGTACAGCAGGCTGGACCCCTGCTTGGATTCCACCAGCACTTTGGTCACGTTGCCGTAGATCTGTTGCATGGTGTCGAGGTACATGCGGTCGCGGGTGACCTGGGGCGCCTTCTGGTATTCCGTATACACGGAGCGGAAACGTTGCGCATCGCCTTGTGCCTGCGCGATCACCCGCGCCTTGTAGGCATCGGCCTCCTCCTTCAGGCGGGATGCAGAACCCACAGCCCGGGGAATCACGTCGTTCGCGTAGGCTTGCGCCTCATTCTTGGCGCGCTCACGCTCCTGACCAGCCTTGAGTACATCGTCAAAAGAAGCCTGAACCTGCTCAGGGGGACGCACGCCGCCCTGCTGCAGATTGATGGCCACGACTTCCACACCCACTTTGTAGCGGTCGAGGATGCCCTGCATCAGCGCACGCACGCGGGGCGCAATCTGGTCACGCTCTTCGGACAGTGCTGCATCCATCTTCATCTTGCCCAGCACTTCGCGTACTGCAGTCTCAGCAGCCTGGACCACGGCATCCGACGGGTTCTTGCTTTCAAACAGGAAAGCCCGCGCATCGCTCAAACGGTATTGCACTGCGAACTTGATATCGAGAATGTTTTCGTCTTCGGTCAACATTGCCGACTCTTTCAGTCCCGTGGCTTTCAGCACCGTGTCGCGACCTACGTCCACAGAACGAATCTGCGTGACGAAAACCAGCTCATGCCGCTGGATCGGGTACGGCAATCTCCAGTTGAAACCGGCATTGACCGTGGACTTGTACTTGCCGAACTGGGTAATGACAGCTTGCTGTCCTTCCTGAACAATGAAGAAGCCGGTCCCCAGCCAGATCAATGCAACCACCGCCAGGATCAACCCTGCACCCAAGCCCGCACTCTTCATGTCGGGCTGAAAGCCACCAGAGTTACCACCACCGCCAGCATTGCCTCGCGGTGGCTGTGAGCCACCAAACAGCCCGCCCAGCTTGCGGTTGAAATCACGCCACAACTCATCCAGGTCCGGTGGACCGGCATTGGCGCCTTTGCGCCCGCCTTGTGGCGCATTTTCTGGAGGAGGCCTCACGGGCTGCTCGTTGTCGTCCGCCGCACCGTCCTGCTTCGGGGCGTCGGACGGTTTGTCGTCACCACGGCCCCAACGCGAGTCATTCAGGTTAAAAACGCCAAGCAGTCGCTGCAACCAGGACGGTTGCTTGACTGCGTACATGGGTAATTTCATATCTTTATCTCGATCCTCAATGCACTGATTGTGCCCAATCACTGGCCAGCCCCATTGTTTTCAGGGGAATCGACCGGATCAGCTGCTGGTTCACCACTTGCGCTCACGATGGAAGAGAGCCGCTGACGCAACAGCGGCAAACCTTCCGCGGTGCGGGCGCTGACAAATACCCGGGGCGTCTGGATACCATCAATCTCAAACTCATCGGACATTCTCACGGGCCGACGCTCCGGCTCCAAGGCGTCGAGTTTGTTGAATACCAGCAACTGTGGAATATCCGCGGCACCGATTTCCTTCAACACGCTCTGCACCTGGGCAATCTGCTCCACAAACTCCGGATTGGATGCATCCACCACATGCAACAGCAGATCGGCATCGATGGCCTCCTGCAAGGTCGCCTGGAACGCATCCACCAGACCATGGGGCAGATCACGGATAAAACCCACTGTATCCGACAGTGATACCGATCGCCCTGCCTCACCCAGATAAAGCTGGCGCGTAGTGGTATCCAGCGTGGCAAACAGCTGGTCGGCCGCGTAGGCTCGGGCTTTGACCAGGGCGTTGAACAGCGTGGATTTGCCCGCGTTGGTGTACCCTATCAGGGAGATGTTGAAAGCATCCCGCCGCTCGCGCTGCCGCCGCTGGGTTTGCCGCTGGCGCTTGACCTTGGCCAGGCGTTCCTTGGTCCGCTTGATCGTCTCGCTGATCATCCGGCGATCCAATTCGATCTGCTTCTCACCCGGGCCGCCACGGACCCCGGCGCCCCCCGTCTGACGCTCCAGGTGAGACCATCGCCGCACCAGACGCGTACTCAGGTACTGCAGGCGTGCAAGTTCGACCTGCAGTTTGCCTTCGTGGCTTCGGGCACGCTGGGCGAATATCTCCAGAATCAGGAAAGTACGGTCGTTGACCGGCAGTTCGAGATGCCGTTCCAGATTGCGCTGCTGCCCCGGGCTCAGCGCCTGGTCGAACAGGATTTCCGTGGCACCGGTCTGCTGTGCCAGCAACTTGATCTCATCGGCCTTGCCAGACCCGACAAACAATGCGGCATCCGGCGCACGGCGCTTGCAGGTGATCCGGGCAACCGGAGTCATGCCCGCAGTCTGGGCCAGCAACCCCAATTCCTCCAATTCACCGTCGAAATTGGGCAAGCCCAAATCGACGCCCACCAGAATCGTAGGGGCATCAGGGAGTTTGGGTATTGCAGTCAAATCAGGGAAATGAAAACCAGGTTTTCAGAAATGCTGCCGCAATTGCGGCCATTACTCAAGCCGCAGGAGCGTCTTCAGCACCGTTCACAGCGAAACTCACCGCACGTCCGGGGACGATGGTGGAAATGGCATGTTTGTAGACCATCTGGGTCACGGTATTGCGCAACAACACGACGTACTGATCAAATGATTCGATCTGGCCTTGAAGTTTGATGCCGTTGACCAGATAAATGGAAACCGGTACATGTTCCTTCCGCAACGCGTTGAGGAATGGGTCTTGCAAGAGCTGCCCTTTGTTGTTCACGATATTCTCCGTGTTCAGGAATTTAAGAAGAAGAGACGATACCACACCCACCTGCAGTCAGTCGTCGTCCTTGCCCGAATAGGGGTTTTGTGAGGTCTTCATTTCGATACGCAAGGGCGTACCCACCAGATCGAATTCCTTGCGGAAACGTCCTTCCAGAAATCGTTTGTAGGCTTCGGTGACATGTTCCAGCGAGTTACCGTGCACCACGATGATGGGAGGATTCATTCCCCCCTGGTGTGCGTAGCGCAGCTTGGGGCGGTACATGCCGGTTTTCTTGGGCGTCTGGAACTGGACCGCTTCAAGTAGCAAGCGGGTCAGCACGGGCGTCGGCATCTTGCAGTTCGCCGCACGATGGGCTTGCGCAATCGAGTCCCACACAGGGCCCAAGCCTTGTCGCTTCTGGGCAGAAATCCAGTGAATGGCAGCAAACTTCAGGAATCCCATGCGGGTTTCCATCGACCGCTTTACCAGTTCGCGCTGGTATTCGTCCACTGCATCCCATTTGTTGACGGCAATCACCACCGCACGGCCGGACTCCAGGATGTACCCAGCGATATGCGCATCCTGGTCTGTCACACCCTGTGTAGCATCGATCAGAAGCAGAACTACACTGGCAGACTCGATAGCCTGCAGTGTCTTGACGACCGAAAACTTCTCAATCGCTTCGAACACTTTGCCCTTGCGGCGCAATCCAGCGGTATCCACCAATTCAAACTTCTGACCATTGCGTTCAAACGGAACCGAAATGGCATCCCGTGTAGTCCCTGGCATGTCAAAGGCGACCAGCCGCTCTTCACCCAGCCAGGTGTTGATCAGGGTGGACTTACCTACATTGGGACGGCCTGCCACGGCGAGTTTGATGACGGTTGGGTCCTGCTCTGCGCCTTCATCGTCAACGTCGGGCAGATTTAGCGGATCGAGCGAGACCTCCACCAACGAGCGAATACCCTGTCCATGCGCGGCAGAGACCGGAAACACTTCGCCAAGGCCAAGCTCAAAGAATTCGCCCAGTTGCACGCCTTGGGTCATACCTTCAGCCTTGTTGGCCACCAGTACACAAGGCTTGCCCAACCGACGAAGGTAGTTGGCTATCTCATGGTCCTGTGCCGACACACCTGCACGGGCATCCACCACGAATACAACCACATCGGCCTCAGCCACCGCCTGGCGTGTCTGCTTGGCCATTTCCTTGTAGATACCGCTTGTGGCATCAGGCTCAAAGCCGCCGGTGTCAATAACGATATATTCGTATTTCCCCTGCTTGCCGTGTCCGTAGTGCCGGTCACGTGTCAGACCCGCATAGTCCGCGACGATGGCGTCACGGGTCTTGGTCAGACGATTGAAAAGGGTGGACTTGCCAACATTGGGCCGGCCGACCAGTGCGATTACAGGTTTCATGGTTTTTACGTCCGCGAGTTAGTCGGGTCTGAACCCGAACACGCCACCACGACGCGTCACCACGATCAGTGTTTGCCCAGCAAGAGCCGGCTCTCCGATGATCGCGGAGCCATCCGTAGGCAAGCGATTCAAAGGAGATCCATCCTCCCGGGAAAGAAAGTGCAGCAAACCGGTTTCGTCGCCCACTACGATGGAACGCCCGAGCAACAGTGGTGTCGCCAAGCCACGGAAGCGAAGTCGCTCCGATACCCAGGACCGCTCGCCATCAGAGCGCTTCCACGCAATGACTTTGCCATCGCTCTCGGCGCCAACCAGCAGACTGTCATCACCGTGCAGGCCGGAACTGCCATTGGCAGGTTTACTCCAGAGAACCGTGGCTCGCGACGTATTGACACACGCCACCGTGGATTGGAACGCGCGTACACACGACACATCCCCAACCCGGCTGACACCAGCAACCAGATCAACCAGACGCTCCACTTCATTGGTACCTCGGCTGTTGGCAACAGGAACCTCCCAACGCACGCTGCCATTCAGCGGATTCATGCCCACCAGCCGCCCCCCTTGTCCAACAACCAGGGTATCGCCAACTGCGTACAAGAGGCCAGCTTGCCCGAGCACCAACGGCTCGCCAGCACGCGCCTGCTGCCAGAGCTTGCGCCCATTGGCGGCATCAAATGCCGCAACGGTGCGATCACCCGACAGCGTAAAAACACGCGCCCCTGCCACCAGCGGAGTCGTCAATGTGACCGCTTGCAGACGCTGGCGCCACAGCTCTTTGCCTCCATTGACGACGATCAGCTCGTTCTCACGGGAAACGACAGCAACATAGCGCCCATCCGAACCCACGCCCGCAGCGAGTGGCGTCTCGAGCTGCGCACGCCAGATATCGACACCGGTCTTCGAATCCATAGCCACCAGCGTTCCAGAGGAACTGGCGACAAACACCTGGTCACCTACTGCACGAACGTCCAGCGGGAAGGCCACAGCCCCCACCGATGCAGACCAAACCTGGTTCACGCCGATCAGGGCCGTGTTGGGACCGAGTTCAGTGGGCTTGGCTTTTTCGGGGCCAGCACAACCAGCCAGAACGGCGGCCAACACCAGCCCGGCGCCCAACCGACCTGCCATACGGACAAGAGTTGCCATACCGCTCACTTGGCAGCGTCCCCAGCCTGGGCACCCAGGGCATTGAGCTTGACCTCGACCAAACGACGGTAGTCACTCCGTTCCTCGAGCGCTTTGTAAGCCATCTGATATTGCTCTTTGGCCTCGGCTTTCTTGCCCTGCGCAGCGTAAATATCGCCGCGTCGATCGGCCCGCAACGCTGAGAACCCTTCATTCAGGTCAGCATCCAGCACCTTGAGTGCCTCGTCGTAAGCCTTGGCATCCAGCAAAATAGCCGCCAAACGGAGCCTGGCAATAGAGACATAACCCTTGTCGCCGCCCTTTTCTGCGATCCATCCAAGCGCCGCTTTCGCACTGTCAAGCTGGCCAATCTCGTACTGGGACTTTGCAACGAGCAGCGCTGCCTGCTGGGCGTAGGTTGTGGATCCGAAGCGATCCTTCATCTCGCCAAACGCCCGATCCAATTTGGTTGGATCGGATCCGCGAGCCACCTTTTCAATCTCATCGAACATGGCTGCTGCCTGCGCTGCCTGGCTGCGCTGCCAGTACTGGTAACCGTTCCAGGCGGCAAATGCACCCAATACCGCGATCAGACACCACGTAATGGCATTGCCGTACTGCTTCCAGAAGTGCTTCAGCTGGTCAAGTTGTTCTTGTTCTTCGAGGTCTAGATGATTCGCCATGGGACTATTGAGTTAAGCGTTGGATTGTAGGCTCTTGGCCCATTGCGCTGGATGGTCCAGCGGCTGAATGACTTGTGGGATTCCGGTTTCCCGCAATGCCTTGACAGTTACGCCTCCCTGGGCCAGTTCTTCCGGGCCAAAAACCAGGGCATAGCGCGCGCCAGAGGCATCCGCCTTCTTGAACTGGGATTTCATGCTGGCCATCCCATCAGGCGTGCTGGTGTGCATCGTTACGCAAACACCTGCATCACGCAGCTGCTGGATACAGGCCATCGCACGAGGCAGTGCCGATACTTCCGGAATCACGGCATAGGCATCCAAAGGAGCACCGACAGTGTCCAAGCCCTGCTCTTTCAATAGTTCAAGAACACGCTCAACACCCATGGCCCACCCAACGGCAGGCGCAGGCTTGCCACCGATCTGCTCCATCAGGTAGTCGTAGCGACCGCCGGCACAAATCGTGCCCTGTGAACCCAACTTGGTCGTGACAAACTCAAACACCGTCAGGTTGTAATAGTCCATTCCGCGCACTAGGCGGGGATTGATGCTGAAAGCAACTCCGTTGGCACTCAGGATGGACGTCACTGTATCCAGGTGCGCACGAGAAGCCTCGCCCAAAAAATCCAGCAGTTTGGGCGCCGCCTCAATCGCGCCCTGCATGGCCGGATTTTTGCTGTCCAGCAAGCGCAACGGATTCAGGTGCAACCGGCGCTTCGCTTCTTCATCCAGCACGTCCATGTTGCGCTCAAAATGGGCAATCAACGCGGATCGGTGCTGAAGGCGTTCGCTGGGCTGGCCCAGACTGTTGAGCTGCAGCGCGACATCGGTCAATCCGATTTCTTTCCACAGAGCACAAGCCATCAGAATGAGTTCTGCGTCTACTTCTCCGCCAGAAAAGCCGAGTGCCTCGGCACCGATCTGGTGAAACTGCCGATAGCGCCCCCGCTGCGGACGTTCGTGGCGGAACATGGGACCCATGTAATACAGCCGCTTTCCCCCGTTGTACAGCAACGAATGCTCAACAACAGCGCGCACCACGCTGGCAGTGCTTTCCGGGCGCAGGGTCAGTGCCTCTCCGTTGAGGCGGTCTTCGAAGGAATACATTTCCTTCTCGACAATGTCCGTCACTTCCCCCAATCCGCGCACGAATAAGGCCGTAGGCTCAACAATAGGCGTGCGAATATTTTCGTAACCGAACCGACGCATGAGGACACGCACCTGCGCCTCAAACGCCTCCCACCGGGCTGACTCCGGTGGCAATATGTCGTTCATGCCCTTAACCGCGGAAAGCTTCTCCACTCTGCGCGCTGCAGTGTTCTCAACCATGCAATGTTCTATCCTGGAATTGATACAGCGCCCTGACCGAAGCGCTGCTGAATGTAGTTTTCCACTACGGCTTGAAAATCTACGGCAATGGTTTCGCCACGAAGCGTCATGCGCTTCTCTCCATCGATGAAAACCGGCGCGGCGGGGGCCTCGCCAGTACCCGGCAAGCTGATGCCGATGTCTGCGTGCTTGCTCTCTCCAGGCCCATTGACAATGCAGCCCATGACAGCGACCTTGAGGTTCTCCACACCGGGGTAGCGATTGCGCCACACCGGCATTTGTGCACGCAGAAAATCATCAATCTGTTTGGTCAGTTCCTGGAACGTGGTACTAGTGGTTCGTCCACATCCCGGGCATGCGGTGACACTGGGCACAAAAGTCCGCAGTCCAAGCGCCTGGAGGATTTCCGATGCAATCACAACCTCCTGGGTCCGCGCCTCCCCTGGCGCAGGTGTCAGCGATACACGAATCGTGTCACCAATACCTTCCTGCAGCAGCACAGCCAATGCAGCGCTGGACGCCACCGTTCCCTTGGTACCCATACCGGCCTCGGTGAGGCCCAGATGCAGGGGGTAGGTACAACGCCGGGCCAACTCCCGGTAAACCGCAATGAGGTCCTGAACACCGCTGACCTTGCAAGACAGCATGATCTGCTCTGGCGGCATGCCCAACTCTTGCGCAAGTTGTGCAGAGGAGATAGCTGATGTAATCAGCGCCTCGTACATCACGGGCTTGGCATCCCAGGGAACGGCCCGTTTGCTGTTTTCATCCATCATCGCAGCCAGAAGTTCCTGGTCGAGACTCCCCCAGTTCACACCAATCCGAACCGGCTTGTTCCATTGCATCGCCACTTCGATCATCTGTCCGAATTGCCGATCTTTCTTATCCCCTTTGCCCACATTGCCCGGATTGATCCGGTACTTGGAGAGTGCCTTGGCACAATCAGGAAAGTCTGCAAGCAGACGGTGGCCGTTGTAATGAAAGTCACCAATGAGCGGCACATCCACGCCCATCCTGTCCAGCTGTTCCCGTACATACGGAACTGCCTGCGCAGCCTCCGGCGTGTTGACAGTAATGCGGACCATCTCTGATCCGGCCAGCGCCAGCTCTTTGACCTGGATGGCGGTTCCGATTGCGTCTGCCGTGTCCGTATTCGTCATCGACTGAACGCGAACAGGTGCTCCACCGCCAACGGTAACCACACGCGAACCCCACACCACGGAGGACTGCAGAGACGTTCTCTGCACTGGACGGGCCAGTGCAATGGGAGCAGCTGTATCCATCATTTCACCTCGAACCGCGCAACGTTCTCTTTGGCAATGGTATCCAGTGGGAAGGGTTTTCCGCGCACCTCCACATCAGTAACATCTGCACGCCCAACTACCACCGCAAACGGGGGCATCCCCGGTGCAAACACTTTCTCGCCCGCCTGCAAGGTTTTCCTCAATTGGACGACCCCTTTGGAGTCTGTCACTTCAACCCAGGACGTGCCGCGGGCCTTGAACGCAACCAGCCCACTCGCCGCACCCGGCAAGTCAGGCGCGCTGACCATGGGCTCAGGTTTGGACACAACAATGGGTTGACTCGCTGCGGAAGCCACTACGGCTGGAGCGCTGGCAGTTGGTTGCACAGGCAGAACCTCCACAACCGGAAGCATGGCAGCGCTGGCTGGCTGGCTCGACAATGGCGCAACCACTGCAATCGGGGGCTCAACCGCAGTCGCCACGCGATCCTCAGAATCGCTACGCACCACCAAAACAGAATCCGGAAACAATACCACCGCACTGGCTGCTAACACCAGGACGACGACAGCAATGACAGACGGTTTGCCGAAAACATCCGTCAATGCAAGCCCGCGACCCTGTCCAGGCACCGTGAACGGGGTATTGATGCCTCGATCCTCATTGTCCAGACGGGGTATGGCCGAGCGGGGAAGTTTTTCGAGAATCGGCGCCGCATCAATTTTCAGTGCCCGGCATACCCCCGACGCCAATGCCCTGACGAAAACCGCATCCGGCATCTGGTCATATCTATCTGCCTCAAGGGCTTCGAGCTTCTTGACAGGAACCTTCATGGCCACTGCCAAGGCAGCCACATGCAAACCGGATGCTTCGCGTGCGGCGCGCAACATCGCACCTGCCGTCGGTGAAAGACTGGTTGCTGGTGTCTCACCATCTGCATGCGATGAGCCCACATCCGCATCACTCATTGAATGCTCCCCTGTCAAAAGCCGATGCTTCCACAGACTGCGGGAAGCGTTTCTTCAGTTGTCCAGCCAATTGCGCAACAGCGTCCCTGTTACCCAAGCGTCGCTCCACTTTGATGCCAAGCCAAAGCGACTCCGCATTGGCCAACTCACCATTGTTCAGACGGCGTATATAAAACTGCGACCGCACAAAATCCTCTCGCTGAAAAAGCAGCAATGCGAGGTTGTAGCCAGTGACCGGATTGGCAGCATCCAACTCATACGAGCGAAGAAAGCTGGTTTCCGCTTCGCTAGCCTGACCCATACTGACTTGGCAGGCACCTTGTGCAGCCCAGGTGTTGGCGCGTCGTCCGTACCCGACCGTGTCCAGCGCGGAAGCAAACAACTTGAGCGCCTCTGTACTGCGGCGCTGATCGCAGAGAAATACTGCGTAATTGTGTTTAACGTCGGCAGAAACAGGATTCAGGGCAAGTGCCTTCTGGAAACT